>NZ_JBRJGU010000007.1:0-202680 GCF_053628655.1 Porphyrobacter sp. MBR-49 | reverse complement strand
AGAAAGTGATACCATCGCGCATCCTCCCTGAATCGCACGTCGGCAAGCCTCTGGGAATCCCTAAATGGACTCTTTCGTTCCGGTCAATCCACTAGATCAGCCCTTGGCAAACATCCGTCCGGCAAGCCACCCCATGCCGAGCGACAGGGCAATCGCCCCCAGTCCATAGAGGAACGACCACCGCTGCGCAGCAGTGACGACCCGTCCTTCAAGCCCGGTCTTGACCACTTCGATCCGCGCCGTCGCACTGGTCAGCACCCGCCCGCGCGCGATCGCGAAGGTTTCGGCAGTGTAAGGCCCGGTGGTGACGTTGGACGGCAGGTTGATGCGCGCCTGATACAGCACCTTTTCACTGATGCGCACGCCGCCGGGGTTTTCCTGATACAGCCCCTGCCGCCGGCGCAATTCCACCAAGCCGCGGGAAAAACGCGCCTGTTCCTCAGGCTCGATCTGGCCCGATGGGCTAAGCTGGATGAAATCGGTGCCCAGTTCGAAAATCGCCGCTGTGCGTTCATCAACAATTTCGCTGATCGGGCGCGAGGAGACGACCGCGAAGAACGAAGGCGCGGAACGGAAGTCACTGGCTCCGGCATTCATCCAGATCCCGGCGATGCGTTCTTTTTCGCGCAGCCGGATCGGTTCGGCCGGGCCTTTCAGCACCACCACGATGTCATAATCCCCGGCGCTCCCGGCCCCTGCGGGGTCGATCACCGCACCATAAAGCAGCAGCCGCGCGCCGGTGAAGCCCTGCCGCACCTCGATCAGCGACTGGCTGACTTCGGGCACCAGCACCGGTTCGCGCTGGGCAAAAGCCGGGGAGGGTGACAATGCGAGCCATGCGGCCAAGGCCAGCGTCAGCCGTCCGGCAAGCGACAGGCCGATGCTCATAGTGGCACCACGGTGTAAATTTCGTCCGGTTGCACGCCAAGGCCGTAGAGCATCCGCAGCGCGATAACGATCACCAGCGCGGCCAGCGCCAGCCGCAGATATTCAGGCCGCGCCTTTGAAGCAATCTGCGTGCCGAATTGCGCGCCCAGCACCGATCCCAGCAGCAGCAGCCCGGCCAGCACCAGATCAACCGCCTTGGTGGTCAGCGCGTGGGTCATGGTGGTCACCATCGTCACGAACAGGATCTGGAACAGCGACGTGCCAACCACCACATTCCCGCTCATCCCCAGAATATACAGCATCGCGGGCACTAGCAGAAACCCGCCGCCAACCCCCATCAGCATCGTCAGGATACCAACCAGCATTCCCAATATCGCAGGCGCCAGGGGCGAGATATACAGGCCCGAGGCATAGAACCGCCAGCGATAGGGCAGGCTCGCCACCAGTGGGTGATGGCGGCGTTTGCGCACGGGTCGGTTAACCCCTCCGCCGAAAACGTCGGGTCGCAACGCTGCCAATCCTTCGCGCAGCATCAATGTTCCGATGGATCCCAGCATCAGCACATATAGAATGTTGATGACGACATCGATCTGGCCGAACGCTTGCAACACGCGGAACAGACCCGCCCCGATCAACGCTCCGACAATTCCGCCGCCGACCATCACCGCGCCCATGCGGTAATCAACGCCCTTGCGGCGCGAATGGGCGAGCACGCCCGAAACGCTTGCGCCCGTTACCTGCGTAGCCGCCGAGGCAGCGGCGACCGTTGGCGGTATCCCGTAGAAAATCAGCAGTGGCGTCGTCAAAAACCCGCCGCCCACGCCAAACAGACCCGACAAGATACCCGTCAACCCGCCAAGCAGCACGATAAACAGGCCGTTGACCGACAGATTCGCGATGGGCAGGTAGACGTCCATGGATTTCGATTAGACCAGCACGCCAGCCGATGAAAGCCGGGGTGGGCGGGTTATTTGTGGGCGGTCATTGGTTTGCGACCATGAACCGCATAAATCAGAAGCTTGTCGACAGCGTCGCGGCCAGTCCGGAATCGGGGCTGGCTTGCCCGGCGACCCGTTCACGCCAATCAATCGACAGGCGCGCTGGCACCTGGCCCACGGTCAGATCGATCCGCATCGTCGGCCCGACGTCAAGCCGCTGCGCGTCGCTTTGCGCCCCGCCCCATGCGCCAGCCCCCACGCTGAGACGCACGCCATTATCCGTGGCATCAGCAACCGCGCGGACTTCGCGCGACAGGTTCATCTGCCCATCGGCAAAGGCGGTGGATGACGCGCCGCCGACCCAGCCTGCCTGCCCATAGGCTTCCAGCCGCGTGCCAAACGGCAGCGTGATCGGCGCGAACTCGGTGACCGCATAGGCGGATGGGCGCAGTTCATCGGTAAAGGCCGCGTCGGTATAGCGCACTTCGCCCGCCACCCGCAGCGGCACCCGGGCAAGCGGACGTGCCGACACGCCCAGCGCCACTTCGTTTTCTCCGCGCCGCACCATCGCACGGTAGGCGCGGGCATATATCCGGGGATCGTGCCGCGCGTTTGGTGCCAGCCGGTATTGCAGCACCGCACCCACCTGGCTCGCGCCGTAGATCGGCACCCGCCCTTGCGAAACCGGCGCGGCATCTGATCCTTGCCGCCAGAACGTCCATGCATCTAAAGACCAGCGTCCGGCGATGCCTGGCCGAGGAACTGGCGCAGGGAGGAAGGGCGCATAATCGGACGCAGAGGACATCGCGGCCGCCAATCCGCTGCTGACACCGCCTCCAGACCCGCTCGCAGCTTGTGAAGCAGGCTCACCCATGCCCGCTTGCCACAAATAAGCGTGCGCGGCGGCAAGCTGCGGATCGATCTGTGTGGTCAACGCGCCGTCAGCAAAGCTTGCCCCGTCCCTGCTTGACGCGTCTCCGGGCAGCGCAGACGGGGACGGCTCGGGCTGCGCCGCCGCCGTCTGCGCAAAGATGGGCCCGGCAGGGGGCGCAAACACATCCGGCAAAACGAGCGCATCGCCAATCGCGGCAAACGGGTTTTCCCACCACAACGCCCGCGCACCCGTCCATGCGGTAAGCATCAGCGCGAGCATCAACAGTGGCCCACCACGCGGCCTGCCGCTCGCCGGCAGCCCCGCCGTCATCGCGCGTTTCCAACAAGGCCCAATTGCACAGGGTGCACTTCGTGTTCGGTCTTGTCCCACACCGCCGCGCGCCCGCCCAGAGTGGCGGCATAGGCTAACACCGCGCGCCGCCCGGCGATGATGGCGATCACGTTGGCGAGCGGCAGGCGCAGGATTGCCAGCACCCCTTCACGCCACCCATATTCGCGCGCGGTGAAGGCGAATCTCATACCCACGCGCCACACAAATGCCGCCACGTTGGCGATCAGCAGTGCTTCGAGCAGCGGGGTGAGCGGAACCGGCCGGGTCAGTCCAGCGGCAATCGCTATCCCCATCAGCCCGGTCAGCACCACCAGCGCATAGCCTGCCAGCAGCACCAGTGCGGTGAGCGGCCCGCGCCGGTCACGCGCGCGCATCCAGTGTTCGATCATGCCGCCCGACCATCCGACCCGGTCCCAGCCTTGCAAGGCAATGCCCAGCACCCAGCGGCATTTCTGGCGCACCACGCTTTCAAACCGGTCGGGGAAAAACGCGCGGGTGGCGACCAGCGTGCCATCATCACCGCGCACCCGCACGAACCGGCACCGCCCGCCCGCAGCGCCGATGGCAAGGCCAAGTTCGTAATCCTCGGTCAGCGAATCGCTGGCGAAAGGCATTCCCCCAAAGCCATCGGCAGCGCGGCGTTCGGCGAGTTCATCAAGCGCCCCGCGCGATGCCGCGCAGCCCACGCCTGCGCCCGGCAGGCTGGCGGAAAGCGCATCGCGCACCACCATCGCCTTGCCATGCGCTTCGGCGAATTCCTCACAATAATGGCTGCCGATGTGCCGTGCGATCCAGCCGCCGCGCTGCTGCACCAGCGGTTCGACCGGCAGTTGCACAAAATCGGCCCCGTCCGCGATGGTTTCATCGAGCAGGCCAAGCGCGGCTGCATCGACCATGTCCTCGGCATCATGGAACACCACGCTGGCAAAGCGGTGGCCGGCGCGGGCTTCGTCGGTGGTCATGGCGGCATAGAGGCGGTTGAGACAATCAGCTTTGGTGCTGGGGCCATCACGATCGTGGATCACCAGCCGCAGGCGCA
The DNA here is from genome assembly GCF_053628655.1 of Porphyrobacter sp. MBR-49. Lineage (NCBI taxonomy): Bacteria > Pseudomonadati > Pseudomonadota > Alphaproteobacteria > Sphingomonadales > Erythrobacteraceae > Porphyrobacter > Porphyrobacter sp. MBR-49. The sequence goes on along the minus strand of NZ_JBRJGU010000007.1, from coordinate 198,590 downwards.
CATCGCCCCGCGCCGCCGCCGTCGCAGCCGCCAGCGTCGCCGGATCATTGCGATAACACCCCACATACAGGCGCAGGTTCGGCTGCGGCCAGCTATCGAGCATATGGCGGATGGTTGCCCCGATCACCGCAGATTCCTGCCAGGCAGGGATCAATACCGCCGCATGGCCATGCAGGCTGCGATTTTGCAGAGACCGGCGCGACCGGCGCTGGGTCACCGCCTGCCCGGACGCCTTCAACCAGACCCACACGGCATCCACCGCGAGATCATCAAGCGCGCCAATCAGGAAAAATACCCCGGCGAACAGCAGCAGTTCGTGTTGCAGCAGTGATGCCCACTGCCACAGATCAAGTTCCAAGATGGACAAGGCGACCCCCTGATCCAATTAAGTAACCTGACTATCTTGACTTGTCCCGCCATGCAACAGGTCTAATTATTTTAATGGTTTAAACCGGGTTACCTGCTGCCGCGTGTCAACTTCCGCCGGTTTACCAGCTGCCGACATTGGGCATGCTCACCCACGGTTCGGCCGGTTCCAGATGGCCTTCCTGCAACAGTTCGACCGATATCCCGTCGGGCGATTTGACGAAGGCCATATGCCCATCGCGCGGTGGGCGGTGGATGATGTGACCGGCATCGGCCAGCGCCGCGCAGGTCTCGTAGATATTATCGACCCGGTAGGCGAGGTGGCCGAAATTGCGTCCGCCATCATAGGATTCGCCGGGGCTGCCATCTTCGGGCGGCCAATTGTGGGTCAGTTCAACCTCGGCGACACCTGCCTGCCCCGGCGCGGCAAGGAAGATCAGCGTGAACCGCCCCGCCTCGACATCGAACCGGCGCACTTCTTCCAGCCCGATCAGCTTGAAGAAATCGACCGTCGCGACCGGATCGGTCACGCGGATCATGGAGTGAAGGTATTTCACCACGGAACAGTTCCCTTCCCTTATTCAAACTCGGTTCATCGACGTATATGCACAACTCGTCGCATCAACACTCTTGAGGGGGACAATGCGATGAGCAGCGAAGATGTGCAACCGGCGATTACGGCAGGCGGCGCTTTGCGTGAACCTGCGACCTTGCGCTGGTTCGGCACCGCAGCGATCGCCGCGATCGGCATGATCGCGGGCGGTTATCTGCTGGGCGATGGCTTGCTGCGCGCCAAGGATGCCGAACGCGCCGTCACCGTGCGCGGGTTGGCTGAACGCGATGTCACCGCCGATCTTGCGACCTGGACAATCTCCTATTCCGCCTCATCGACCAACCTGACCGAAGCACAGGCCAAAATGCGGCGCGATACGCAGGCGATCGAGGCGTTCTTCAACGATCTGGGTTTCCCCGCCGATGTTCTCCAGCCGACCGGCGCGAATGTATCGAGCTATACCAACGAAGGCATCACCACCTACACCGTGCGGCAAAGGCTCGCCTTGCGCACACAAGACATTGACCGCGCGCAAAAGGCCGTCGCCCGCCAATTCGATCTGGTCGGGCGCGGGGTGTTTCTGGAGGAAGGTTCGGCCATGTCCTACACCTTCACCAAATTGAACAGCATCAAACCCGAAATGGTGGCCGAAGCGACCAGGGACGCGCGCGCATCAGCCCAGCAATTCGCCGAGGATTCGGGTTCCCGCGTCGGCAAGATCAGCGAAGCGACCCAAGGCTATTTCACCATCGAAGCGCGTGACGGAGAGGCTGGCGGCTGGGGCATGTCTGACAGCCCGTACAAAAAAGTGCGGGTGGTCACGACCGTCAGTTTTTCGCTCGATTGATTGCCTCCGACCGGTAAATTTGCACTTCTGGCCGCGCCTGTCAGACGGCTGGTTGCGGTTTGCCGTGGTGATCGGTATGCGCGGCGCAGTGCATGGGCCTTGTGGCCTGCGTGCGGGGGCGGGCTGCCAACCACCGCTCGCCAATGCCGCCCAACCGGAACATTGCCTCGATGCTGCAGCGATTGCGCAACTATTTCCGCCCTCAAGTGAAGCACCGACTGCCTACGGTGCCCGCTGGCACGCGCTATTATGTCATCGGCGACATCCACGGCCGCCTTGACCTGTTCGACGCCATGATCGCCGCAATCGAGGAAGATGACGCAAGCTTGGGCGCGGCTGATACCCGTGTCGTGTTGCTTGGCGATCTGATTGATCGCGGGCCGGATAGCGCAGGCGTGATCGCGCGCACGCTGATGTGGCAGCAGCAGCGCAATGTCCGGGTGCTGGCGGGCAATCACGAAGAAATGTTCCTCGCCGCCTTCGAAAAGCCCGAAGCGCTGCGCCATTTCGTGAAGCATGGCGGGCGCGAAACCATCCTCAGTTTCGGCCTGTCGAACCGGCAATACGCCGCGCTTTCGACAGAACAGCTATTCGAACGCCTGCCTGCGCTGGTGCCGGTGCAGGTTCGTGATTACATTACCCGTTTCGAACTGATGATCATCGCCGGCGACTATGTATTCGTCCATGCCGGGATTGATCCGGCCCGTCCGCTGGATGACCAGAAGCGCAGCGATCTGCTGTGGATCCGTGATCGCTTTCTCAATCACAAAAGCCCACTGGAAAAAGTCGTTGTGCATGGCCACACGATCTTTGACCGGGTGATGAATTGCGGCAATCGCATCGGCATTGATACTGGCGCTTTCCGCTCCGGTGTGCTTACAGCGCTGGTGCTTGAGGGCGATCAACGGCGGGTGTTGCAGGCCTGCGCCAGCAATGGGGGGTCGGTTGACATTTTCCATGGCGAACGGGCAAGCGTGTCGCGTTGACCGTAGGGCGGGGCAGGTTCGGATTTCGCGTAAGGGCAGGTATTCATGAAGATTGCGATGGTGGGTTCGGGCTATGTCGGGCTCGTATCGGGGGCGTGTTTTGCCGATTTCGGACATGACGTGGTCTGCATCGACAAGGATCAAAGCAAGATTGACCGGCTGCACGCCGGGATCATGCCGATCTATGAACCGGGCCTTGAAGCGCTGGTCGAAACCAATGTGAAGGCGGGGCGCCTGTCCTTCACCACCAGCCTTGCCGAAGGCATAAAGGGCGCCAGCGCCATCTTCATCGCAGTGGGCACCCCCAGTCGTCGCGGCGATGGCCATGCAGACCTCACCTTCGTTTACGAAGTCGCGCGCGAAGTCGGCGAGCATCTGGCGGGCGATGCGGTGGTTGTTACCAAGTCGACCGTGCCGGTGGGCACCGGTGACGAGGTCGAACGGATCATCAGCGATACCGGAACCCGGCACCGCATTTCGGTTGTCTCCAACCCCGAATTCCTGCGTGAAGGCGCGGCCATCGGCGATTTCAAACGGCCCGACCGGATCGTGATCGGGGCCGAGGACGAATTCGGGCGAGAGGTCATGCGCGAAGTCTATCGCCCGCTCTATCTCAATGAATCGCCGATCCTGTTCACCTCGCGCCGATCAAGCGAGTTGATCAAATACGCCGCCAACGCCTTCCTTGCGACCAAGATCACCTTCATCAACGAAATGGCCGACCTGTGCGAAAAGGTCGGCGCGAATGTGCAGGATGTTTCGCGCGGGATCGGGATGGACAACCGCATCGGATCAAAGTTCCTGCACGCCGGGCCGGGTTACGGCGGATCGTGTTTTCCCAAGGATACGCTCGCGCTGCTCAAGACGGCGGAGGACTACGACAGTCCGACCCGGATTGTCGAAGCCGTGGTCAAGGTCAATGACAGCCGCAAACGGGCGATGGGCCGCAAGGTCGTCGATGCGCTGGGTGGGTTCGATGATGCGCGCGGCAAGAAAGCGGCGCTGCTGGGCCTGACGTTCAAGCCGAACACCGATGATATGCGCGATTCACCCGCGATTGCGGTGGCGCAGACATTGATGGACGCGGGCGTGGCGGTGGCCGCCTACGATCCCGAAGGCATGGAGCAGGCCCGCCCGCTGCTGCCCGAAGTGACGATGTGTGACGATCCCTACGCCGCGATCGACGGCGCTGATGTGATCGTGATCGTGACCGAATGGGACGCGTTCCGCGCGCTTGATCTCAAGCGCGTAAAAGAACTCGCCGCCGCCCCGGTGCTGGTTGATCTCAGAAACATCTACAATCCCGACGATATGCGCGCAGCCGGGTTCACTTACCTGAGTGTGGGACGGGCCTGAGCACTGCGGCTTATGCCGCCCGCTGTAACCTCGCGCCTGCCCCCTGCGTAAACTCTAATACCAGCGCGCCGAAATACTGACGCATCGCGCGCTGGAAATGCGTCTGCGCCGCACGGGCGTAACCAAAGTCCGATGAGACACGCTCACCGAACTTTGGTTTGAGGCAGAAACATTGGAGAACGCCAGAAATGACCGCCATTTTCGATGGGCTGGCAACAGCCTTCATCTTCGTAGTCGGCCTAGCCGCGCTTGGGTTGGTGATCATCTTCATCGTCGACCGGATCCAGACCGCCGACGCCATTCGCCGCAACTACCCGGTCATCGGGCGGATGCGCCCGATACTCTCCAACCTTGGCGAATTCTTCCGCCAGTATTTCTTTGCGATGGACCGCGAAGAAATGCCATTCAACCGGGCGCAGCGCGAATGGGTCTATAGCGCGGCACAGCACGAATCGACCAATGTCGCCTTCGGTTCGACCCGCAATCTCGAACCGGTGGGCACGCCGATTTTCATCAATTGCCCTTGGCCAACGCTGGACGAAGACGCGGTTGAGGCCGCGCCGATGATCATCGGAGCAGAGGCCGCGCGCATCCCGTTCGAAGCGCCTTCATTGTTCAACATTTCAGGGATGAGCTATGGGGCCTTGTCGACCCCGGCGGTGCGTGCGCTGTCCAATGGTGCGAAGATGGCCGGTTGCTGGATGAACACCGGCGAAGGCGGGCTTGCCCCCTATCATCTCGAAGGCGGATGCGATGTCGTGTTCCAGATCGGCACCGCCAAATATGGTGTGCGCGATGCGGCTGGCCAGCTGTCGGATGGTAAACTGCGCGAAATTGCCGGGCACGAACAGGTGCGGATGTTCGAATTGAAACTGGCGCAAGGGGCCAAGCCGGGCAAGGGCGGGATCCTGCCGGGGGCCAAGGTCAACGCCGAAATCGCCGCGATCCGCGGCATTCCCGAAGGCGAGGATTCGATCTCGCCAAACCGCCACACCGACATCGGCAATATTGACGAACTGCTCGACACAATTGCCCATATTCGTGAAGTTACCGGCAAGCCGGTCGGGTTCAAGACCGTGATCGGGGCCTATGGCTGGATCGAGGAACTGTTCGCGGAAATCAACCGCCGGGGCGCGGCCAGTGCGCCTGATTTCATCACCGTCGATGGCGGCGATGGCGGCACTGGCGCGGCGCCTTTGCCGCTGATCGACAATGTCGGGCTGGCGCTGCGCGAAGCCTTGCCGATGCTGGTCGACCTGCGCGATGCGGCCGGGCTGAAAGACCGCATCCGCATCATTGCGTCGGGCAAGCTGGTAACTCCGGCTGACGTCGCCTGGGCGATTTGCGCCGGGGCCGATTTCGTGATTTCGGCGCGCGGATTCATGTTCGCGCTGGGCTGCATTCAGGCGATGAAGTGCGACAAGAACACCTGCCCGACCGGCATCACAACCCATAATCCGGCGCTGCAACGCGGGCTTGATCCCGCCAACAAGGCAGTGCGGGTGGCAAACTTTGTCACGCAGATGCGCAAGGAAGTCGGCATGATCGCGCATAGCTGCGGCGTGTCCGAACCGCGCCACTTGCGACGTTATCACGTGCGGCTGGTCTGCGCGGATGGGCGTTCACGGCCGCTGAATGAGCTTTATCCGCCGATGATGCCCAGACAGAATGAGCCTGCGCTGGTATAAGCGCGGGTTCAGCCTGCCAACCGGCGCGCGCAATTCATGTCAGGGGGCCATCATAAGCCGGGTTCTGTGTCCCCGGTCGGTATCCTTGCGGACCGGCTCCGGGGCAGCAGCCATTCATCTGGGCGCAGGATTGCTCCTGTGCTCTAGCAGCCAACCCGGGCCACTCAGGGCGAAACACCCCTACCTGCCCCGAAAGGCAGGCGCGCGGCCCCTATTCGGCCTTGCTCCGGGTGGGGTTTGCCATGCGAGCCCTGTTGCCAGCGCCCCGGTGCGCTCTTACCGCACCCTTTCACCCTTGCCTGTGCGTCCCTTTCGGGGAAGCCATCGGCGGTTTGCTCTCTGTGGCACTTTCCCTTGCGCCCCCGAAGGAGCGCCGGCGGGCGTTACCCGCCACCCTTGTTTCGTGGAGCCCGGACTTTCCTCGCGCCCGCTCATTTGCATGGGCGAACACGCGGCTGCCTCAGGCCCCCTGACGCCGCGCATATAGGCGCAGCGTCAGGAATTGGCAAAGGTTCGCGCGATCAATCTTCGCCGCCTGCAAGCAACACCTTCCAGATCAACGCGCCCAAGGCAGCGCCCGCCAGTGGTGCGACCCAGAACAACCACAACTGCCCCACCGCCGCCGTCTCGGCATAGAACGCCACCCCGGTCGAACGCGCCGGATTGACCGAGGTGTTGGTCACCGGGATCGAGATCAGGTGGATCAGTGTAAGCGCAAGGCCAATCGCAATCGGGGCGAAACCGGCAGGCACCTTGGACGACGTCGCGCCAAGGATCACGATCAGGAAGCCCGCCGTCAGCACCACTTCGATCACCAGCGCCGACTGCATCGAATAGCCGCCGGGCGACAGCTCGCCATAACCGTTGGAGGCAAAGCCCCCGGCTTCAAACCCCGGCATCCCGCTGGCGATCACGAACAACACGCCAGCGGCCGTGAACGACCCCAGCACCTGCGCCGCCCAGTAAGGCGCCAGTTCACCCCACGAAAACCGCCCACCAATCGCAAGGCCAAGCGACACCGCCGGGTTGAAATGACCGCCCGAAATGCCGCCGACCGCATAGGCCATCGTCAGCACCGTCAGCCCGAACGCCAGAGCCACGCCCGCAAAGCCGATCCCCAGTTCAGGGAATCCTGCCGCCAGCACCGCCGATCCGCAGCCCCCGAACACCAGCCAGAATGTGCCAACAAACTCGGCCGTCAATTTTCTGATCATCCCACTCTCCCTCTCATCGCCTGCCGGATCCCAATCCCGGCTGAACGTGTTGAATACGCTTACCGCCCTTATCGCGTGCGCCCCTGATCGCGGTCTAACAGCAATTGCCACAGGATTGCGGCCAGCTCGCCGTCCACCACGCCGGTGATGTGTTCGGGCCGCCAGCGCCGTTCAAACGCTTCAACCGCCTTGTGCCCATTGGTAATGTCATAACCGAACCGTTCGAGCGCGAGGTAGAATGCACCATCATTGGGAAACGGATCGCCCGCCATCAGGCTGGTCGGGCGCGGCAGGCACAGGTTGTATTGCGCCAGCCGATCCCACGGGAACATCTCACCCGGATCGAGTTTTCGCATCGGCGCAACGCAGGAATGGCCAACCACATTGGCGCGCGGAATGTCATACTGCTTCACGATCCGCGCCAGCAGCGGCAACAGCGCATCGATCTGCGCATCGGCAAATCCGCGATAGCCAAGGCCGTGGCCGGGATGATCCAGCTCGATCCCGATGCTGGCCGAATTGACATCGGGAATGCCCCGCCAGAACGATGCGCCCGCGTGCCATGCACGGCGCTCTTCCGGCACCATCCGCACAACGCCGCCTTCTTCGGTGATCAGATAATGCGCGCTGACTTTGGCCTCGGGGTCGGTTAGCCGCTCGATCGCCGCGCCCGCTGGCTTCATCTCGGTATAATGCAGCACCACCATCGAAATCGGCAAGGCGCGCTCATCATGGTTGGGTGAGAGGCGTTCTTCGTGAACCAGTTCGTCCTCGCCCGCCATCTGCGTTCCTTATCCGATCATGCCGTCAGGCTCAGGCAGCACCGCGCCCAGCACCAGCGCGCCATCGCCCAGCTTGTATTGCAACCCGCCGTCCATCTCCTCGGCCAGCACCGCGATCATGTGGGCGGCGGCGGTGCGGCTGGTGATTTCGGCAGGCGCAAGGTCGCCCTGCAACGCGCGCCCGATGGTTTCATCAAACGCGATCCGGTCGCCGCGCGCGCGCGCCACGATTTCCACCGCGCCATCGCGCCGTTCCGCCCCGATATCGAGCGTGCCGCCGCGCACCAGCGCATCCAGCGCAATCTGCGCCAAGTTGAGCAGCACCTTGACCGCCGGTTTGGGCAGGCTCGGTTCGGCAATCGCCCAGTGGATCTCCACCCGCTTGGCATCCGAAGCGAGCGCGTCGATCACGCTTTTGGCCTCGTCAATCGGGATCGCTTCGCCAAATCCGCCCGCCGCGCCGAATGCGAGGCGGAAGAACTTGAGCTTGTCGGTGCTGATCCGCGCCGATTGTTCGAGCAGTTCCATGCAGCGCCCGCGCATTTCCGGGTCTTGTTCATCGGCGAGCAGTTCCAGCCCGTTGGCAAGCGCGCCGACGGGGGACAGCATATCGTGGCACAGGCGCGAACACAGCATCGCGGCAAGATCGGTCTGGGAAATCATCGCGCGGTTCTAGCTTTCGATTATGGTAAAGGAAAGAGCGACAAAACCCCCATCCCCATCGCGCCACAACCGCACCTCGTCGCCCGCGATGATCGCCCAGATGCGGCCATCATGCGCGGCCATCGCGCGGTCGGTGGCAGAAGGTTCGGGCGCGCCGACAGGATGCGAATGGAAATAGCCGAGCACCTGCGTCCCACCCGCCCGCGCGGCCCGATGCGCGTCGATCAGCGCCTGCGGGTCGATGTCGAAATGGGTGGCGGGTGCAGGGTGGACGTTGGCGGTTTCGCGCGCTGCGGTGATCCGCGCGCCCTCCCCCAGCAACAACCCGCACGCCTCCTGCGGATGGGCAGCGGCAGCGGCGGCGCGCATTGCAGCCAGAGCCTCATCAACAACCTCTAAATCCGTTCGCCCTGAGCTTGTGTTCATGAAGCCCAAAATCCGTTCGCCCTGAGCTTGTCGAAGGGCCGCCCTTCCCTTAGCCCCGTCTGATGCCATTCTGGACCTATATGTTACATTGCCGGGGCGGCAAGTTTTACGTGGGTCACACTGACGATCTTGAACGTCGGCTTGGTCAACATCAATCGGGTGTCTATCCGGGGTTTACCGCAGATAGACTGCCTGTCGAACTGGTGTGGGCAGGCGAGTTCCCGACACGCCACGAGGCGCTCGCCTTCGAATTGCAGATCAAAGGCTGGTCACGCGCGAAAAAACTGGCGCTGGTTCGTGGAGATTGGGAGCGGATTTCGACCTTGGCAAAAGGCAAGAACGGCCCTTCGACAAGCTCAGGGCGAACGGTTAAGGGCGTGGGGTGAGCGAACCTCAGATCATCACCGGCACCATCCTTTCCCCCGCCCGGCTCGACAAGGCCTTGGCCGACGCCACCGGGCTGAGCCGTGCGCGGGTGCAGGGCTTGATTGACGATGGCCGGGTGGAGGTTGCGGGCAAGCTGGCCGCCTCGGCCTCGGCCAAAGTCGCCGCCGATACGCCGTTCCGCATCGAAATCCCGCCCGCCATTGCCGCCGAAGCCGCGCCCGAAGACATCGCGCTGACGGTCGTTTACGAAGACGAACACCTGATCGTGATCGACAAGCCAGCGGGCATGGTCGTCCACCCGGCGGCGGGGAATTACACTGGCACGCTGGTCAATGCGCTGCTGCACCATTGTCGGGGGGAACTCTCCGGCATCGGCGGGGTCGCGCGGCCTGGTATCGTCCACCGGATCGACAAGGACACGTCCGGCCTGCTGGTGGTCGCCAAAAGCGACGCCGCGCACGAAGGGCTTGCCGCGCAATTTGCCGCGCATACCGTCCACCGCCGCTATCTCGCGGTGTGCGCCGGGCACCCCTCGCCCGCCGAAGGCACGATCGACGCGCGGGTTGGACGGTCGGACGCTGACCGAAAGAAAATGACGGTGCTGCCCAACAATTCCTCACGCGGGAAAACGGCGGTTACGCATTACAAGCTGATTGAACGGTTCGATCACGCCGCCTTGATCGAATGCCGTCTTGAAACCGGCAGGACCCACCAGGTGCGCGTTCACTTTGCATCAATCGGTCATGCCCTATTGGGAGATCCTGCTTATGCCCGCATCCCAAAGCCGCTGCGTCCCGTATTTGAAGAACTGGGGTTCACCCGGCAGGCGCTGCACGCAGCCGAGCTGGGGTTTGTCCATCCAGTGAACGGTGAAATGCTCCATTTCCGCAGTGATCTGCCCGCTGATATGCAGGAACTGATCGACCAACTGCGATAATCTGATCGATGAAAGTTGCACACAACTGCAAAGAATCAGTCTATATGTAACCCCGTGGCCCAGTTCGCCGGATGCCCATCAGGGGTTCGGCGCAAGCGGTCGACACAAGAAAGGTTAGGCCAATAGTGACCAAGTCCCAAAGTGCCCGAAAGAAGCCCACTCCGCTCCCGGCGCTTAACGGTGAGCAGAGCCTCAATCGTTATCTGTCGGAAATCCGCAAGTTCCCGGTCTTGACCGCCGAGCAGGAATATATGCTCGCCAAGCGGTATCAGGAACACGAAGATCCCGAGGCGGCGGCCCAGCTTGTTTCCAGCCACCTGCGGCTCGTCGCGAAGATCGCGATGGGATACCGCGGCTATGGCCTGCCCGTCGCTGACCTTATTTCCGAAGGCAATGTCGGGTTGATGCAGGGCGTCAAGAAATTTGAACCCGATCGCGGCTTCCGCCTCGCGACCTACGCGATGTGGTGGATCAAAGCCTCGATGCAGGAATTTATCCTGCGGTCGTGGAGCCTTGTCAAAATGGGCACCACTGCAGCGCAGAAGAAGCTGTTTTTCAACCTGCGCCGCATGAAAAAGCAGCTCGAAGCCTACGAAGACAGCGACCTTTCGCCTGCCGACGTGACCAAGATCGCCACCGATCTGGGCGTGCCCGAACAGGAAGTCGTCAACATGAACCGCCGGATGATGATGGGCGGCGATGCCTCGCTCAACGTCAGCTTGCGCGGGGACGAAGAAGGCGCAGGCGAATGGCAGGACTGGCTGACCGATGATCGCCCCCTGCAGGACGAAACCGTGGCCGAGGCTGAGGAATCGCAAATGCGCACCGCGATGCTGGCCGAAGCGATGGACAGCCTGAATGATCGCGAACGCCACATCCTCACCGAACGGCGGTTGACTGACAAGCCGCAGACGCTCGAAGAATTGAGCCAGGCCTACGACGTCAGCCGCGAACGCATCCGCCAGATCGAAGTACGCGCGTTTGAAAAACTGCAAAAGGCAATGCAGCGGATCGCGGGTGAACGGCTGATGCCGGGGGTTGCTTGACCCACCTTAGGTTCGCCTAGACCCCGCTTAGAGTGCAATAGAAAGGGCGCTGCGAGTGATCGCGGCGCCCTTTTCGTATGATGCGGGAATGTTTCACGTGAAACATTTGCGGAACATCGTGCGGCCTGCAAGCAGCGATGCTTCCCCGCCGCGATTGTCTTCGCTAAGGCGGATCGCATGGCCCTCACCCTCGCGCGTATTTTTGCCAAAGCCATTTTGTGGTTCGTTGGCGTCACCTTGTTGCTGGTGGTGGCGTTCAAATGGCTGCCCGTCCCCGTCACCGCGACCATGGTGATGGACGGAAACGGCATCACCAAGGATTGGGAAAGCCTCGACAATATTGATCGCAATCTGGTGTCAGCCGTGATCGCGGCGGAGGATTCGCGGTTCTGCGAACATTTCGGCTTTGACGCCGAAGCGATCGAACAGGCGATCGAGGAACGTCTGGCGGGGGAACGCCAGCGCGGCGGATCGACCATCAGCCAGCAGACCGCGAAAAACGTGTTCCTGTGGCAAGGCGGCGGGTTCTTCCGCAAGGGGCTGGAGGCGTGGTTCACCTTCTGGATCGAAGCGGTGTGGGGCAAGCGGCGGATCATGGAGGTCTATCTCAACGTCGCGGAAACCGGGATCGGCACCTATGGCGCAGAGGCCGGGGCGCAGCGTTACTTCGGTCATTCCGCCGCGCGGCTTTCCACCGACGAGGCCAGCCGCATGGCTGCCGCCCTGCCCAGCCCCAAGAAACGCAGCGTCAAGAACCCCGGCGGATGGCTCGCGCGCCACGGTAACAATATTGAACGCCGGATCGGCATCGTCAGGCGTGACGGGCTTGATGCTTGCGTCTATAACTGACCGCCAATGCACGCTCATCCCCATCACAGCCATGCCCACGACGGCGCAGCGTCCGAGGGGGCGTCCGATTGTCACGGGCTGCACGACGCGCATGGGCACCACCATGGCCCGGCCAGTTTTGGCCGCGCTTTTGCGATCGGGATCACGCTGAACCTCGCTTTTGTGGTGATCGAGGCGGCGGCGGGGTTCCTCTATGGCTCAATGGCGCTGGTGGCCGATGCCGGCCACAACCTGTCGGACGTGCTGGCATTGGCACTCGCATGGGTTGCCAGCATCGCTGCGCGCCAGCCGCCTTCGGGCCGGTTCACCTATGGCTACAAAAGCTCCACCATCCTCGCCGCGCTTGCCAATGCGCTGCTGCTGGCGGTTGCGATCGGGGCGATCCTGTTCGAGACGTTCCACCGCTTAATGACCCCGCAGCAGCCCGACGGCATGGTGATGGTGATCATCGCCGGGATCGGAGTTGCCATCAACACGTTTACCGCCATGCTGTTTCTGCGCGGTCAGGACGATCTCAACATCAAGGGCGCCTATCTCCACATGGCCGCCGATGCGTTGGTGTCGCTGGGCGTGGTGGCGGCGGGGCTTGCCATCATCTTTACCGGCCTGTGGTGGATCGATCCGCTGGTCAGTATCGTCATCGTTGCGGTGATCGCGTGGGGCACCTGGGGGCTGGCGCGTGACAGCCTGACGATGGGGCTGCTCGCCGCACCTGCGCGGATCGATCTGGCCGAGGTGAAGCAGCACCTTGCCAGCTTTGACGGGGTGACGGCGGTGCATGATCTGCACGTCTGGCCGATGTCGACCACCGAAACCGCACTGACCGCGCATCTGGTGATGCCGGGCAAGCCTGCATCGGACAGTTTCCTGCACGATATCGCTGCCTCGCTTGAAACGCGGTTCGGGGTCGGTCATTCCACCTTGCAGGTCGAAAGCGGCGAAAATCCATGCGGGCAGGGGTGCTGATGGCCGCACATCCCCGCCCCGCCAGCGCCGAAGCGCGCCAGGCACTGCGCGACGCCATGGCGCGGCTTGCCAACGGCGATCAGGCCGCGCTGGAGGAAATCTACCGCGCCACGCGGGTGAAGCTGTTCGGCATAACCTTGCGTATCTTGGGCGACCAGAAGGAGGCCGAGGACGCCTTGCAGGACGTCTATATCAATCTGTGGCAGCGGGCTGACCGCTATGACCCCGAACGCGCCAGCCCGATTGCGTGGCTGGCGGCGTTTGCCCGCAATCGGGCGATTGACCGGCTGCGCACTGGCAAGGTGCGCGGCGGGGCGGTGCCGGTGGAAGAGGCCGCACCGTTGCCCGATGAGGCTCCGCTAGCCGATATGCTGCTGGTGGATGCCGAACAGGCGGCGCAGATCCACAAGTGCCTTGGCGCGCTGGATGACCGCACGCAGGGCCACATCCGCGCGGCGTTTTTTGAAGGCCACACCTATGCGCAATTGGCCGAAGCCGCCGATGTGCCATTGGGCACGATGAAAAGCTGGATCCGGCGCGGGCTGCAACGCCTGCGCGCCTGTCTCGAAGCGAGTGAGGCGGCATGAGCGGCTCTGACAACACTCCAGACAGCGGCGTGCCCCACCAGCCTTTGCGCGACGATCCGATGATCGCTGCCGAGTGGGCACTGGGCCTGCTTGAAGGCGAGGAGCTGCTTGCCGCGCGTGGGAAATATGCAACCGATCCCGACTTTGCGTGGCGAAAGGAGTGGTGGGACGATTGGTTCGCGCCGTTGACCGATGCGATCCCCGGGGCAGAACCCGGCGCGCATGTGTGGGAGGGTATCGCCGCGCGGATGGCTGCGCTCTCGTCGCAGCAGGCACCTGCGCAGAGCAATGTCATCACACTCGAAGCCCGCGTGCGGCGCTGGCAATGGGTGGCGGGTTTGACCTCCGCCGCTGCGGCGATTGCGCTGACGCTGCTTGTTTTCGCGCCCGGTAATGCCCCGGTGCAGGTTCCCGGTGATACGCCCGCGCAGATCGCTGCGGCTGCGCCAATGGTGGCCACCGTGCCGATTGGCGATACCGGGTTGCGGCTCGATGTCACTTACATCCCCGAAAGCGAGCGGATGCTGGTTGCGGCCATCGGGCTTACTGCTGACGGCGTGCATGATCACGAATTGTGGCTGGTGCCTGCGGGCGGCGGCGATCTCAAATCGCTCGGTGTGGTGGCGCCGGGGCAAGTGCGCAGCATGACCCTTCCGGCTGATATTGCGTCGGGCCTGAACGATGGCGCGCGCCTGCTGCTGACGCGTGAGCCGCTGGGCGGAAAGCCTGCCGGAGTGGACGCAGGCCCGGTGGTCGCAGAGGGCGATTTCACCCGCGTCTGACGCCGTTTCGTTTCGTCGCTGGCAGGCGGCAATTCATCTCCATTTGCAATTTATGCGCATCTGCGCGCCGCTGACCTGCGTAGCTTGGGGGCAAGCGAAAGGGCTTGCAGACGTGACATTCCCCTTAAAGGAGATCCTTACTGTGACCCCCAAGACCAAATTTGCAGCCATCATCGCCGCCGCGCTGGCCGCGACCACCGGCCTTGTCGCCGCGCCTGCGCTGGCCGATCATCACAAGGCCGCAACGAAGGCTGAAGCCAATATCGTCGAAACCGCAATCAGCACCGGCGCGCACAATACGCTGGTCGCCGCAGTGCAGGCTGCGGGTCTGGTTGAAACCCTCTCCAGCCCCGGCCCGTTCACCGTGTTCGCGCCGACCGACGCCGCCTTTGCCAAGCTGCCTGCAGGCACGGTTGAAACGCTGGTGAAGCCTGAAAACAAGGGCACGCTGACCGGCATCCTCACCTACCACGCGGTGGCGGGCAAGGTGACTGCGGGTGATCTGATCGGCCTCATCAACGCGAACGGCGGCTCCGCCACCATCACCACTGTCGCAGGCGGCACGCTGACGGCGCAATTGGTGGACGGCAAGGTCGTGATTACCGATGCCGCAGGCGGCAAGACCACCGTCACGACCGCCGACGTCATGACATCAAACGGTGTGATCCACGTTACCGATGGCGTGTTCCTGCCCGCATAATCGGACGAAATAGCGCTGCCCCAAATCCCCCATCCCCTCCCACCGGGACGGCGCTGCAACCGACCCCGTTCGGCCTTTCCTCTAAGGCTGGACGGGGGTTTGTTTAGAGCATCAGGAATATGGCGAATCCGTCCGCACCACCGCAGTCGCCTCGGCATGAAGCGCGCGAAAATCATCATCGGACATTGCAGACAGCGCCTCATAGGCAGGGCGGGTCAAGTCCTTGTCACCATTACCCTCGCCATGGAGCTTGTAGGTTCCGTCCTTGGGATAAATGATGAAATAGAAACTGAGGTCGCTCGGCGACTTCGGGCCAGTGACCACGACAATGCTGGCCCCATCGTCACAGGCGAAAACATTCCATTGCACGCCGTCGAAATAGCGCTCCACTGGGCCAGCCTGACAATTGAGCCGCGGCTTTTCCGGTTCGGCCTCTGCCTGCTCGGATGAGGCCGCTATTGGAACGATGGTCGCAGCGAGCGCGGCAAGCAGCGAAAGAAGCGCGGCGCGCACTGGCTACGCCGCTTCTTCCTTCTTCTCTTCCCCGCCGATCACCCGGATCGGGTCTTTCTTGCCTTCGACCACGTCCTTGTCGATCACGATTTCGGTGACGCCGTCCATGTCCGGCAGGTCGAACATCGTATCGAGCAGCAGGCCTTCGACAATCGAACGCAGGCCGCGCGCGCCGGTTTTGCGCAGGATCGCGCGTTCGGCAATCGCCCGCAGCGCATCGTCGGTAAAGGTCAACTCCACGTCTTCCAGCTCGAACAGCTTGCGGTACTGCTTGACCAGCGCATTCTTCGGCTCGTTCAGGATCGTCACCAGCGCATCGACATCAAGATCGTGCAGCGTGGCGATCACCGGCAGGCGGCCGACGAATTCAGGGATCAGGCCGAACTTGAGCAGATCTTCCGGCTCGCTCTTTTCCAGCAGTTCGCCCACGCGGCGCTTGTCCGGATCCGCGACGTGCGCGCCAAACCCGATCGAACGCTTTTGCAGGCGGTCAGCGATAATTTTGTCCAGCCCGGCAAACGCGCCGCCGCAGATGAACAGGATGTTGGTGGTATCGACTTGCAGGAATTCCTGCTGCGGATGCTTGCGCCCGCCCTGCGGCGGCACGCTAGCCGTGGTGCCTTCCATCAGCTTGAGCAGCGCTTGCTGCACGCCTTCGCCCGAAACATCGCGGGTGATCGAAGGGTTTTCCGCCTTGCGGGTGATCTTGTCGATCTCGTCAATATAGACGATCCCGTGCTGCGCTTTTTCGACGTTGTAATCGGATGCTTGCAGCAGCTTGAGGATGATATTCTCAACGTCTTCGCCCACGTAACCCGCTTCGGTCAGCGTGGTGGCATCGGCCATTGTGAAGGGCACATCGAAGGTGCGCGCCAGCGTCTGCGCCAGCAGCGTCTTGCCCGAACCGGTGGGGCCAACCAGCAGGATGTTTGACTTGGCGAGTTCAACATCGCCCGCTTTGCCTGAATGTTTCAGCCGCTTGTAGTGGTTGTGCACCGCGACCGCGAGCACGCGCTTGGCCCGATCCTGCCCGATGACGTAATCATTGAGCGTGGTGAAAATATCCATCGGCGTGGGGATTTCGCCGTCTTTCTTGCCAGCAATCCCCGCCTTGGTTTCTTCGCGGATGATGTCGTTGCACAGCTCTACGCATTCATCGCAGATGAACACGGTGGGGCCAGCGATCAGCTTGCGCACCTCGTGCTGCGACTTCCCGCAGAAGCTGCAATAGAGGGTGCTCTTGCTGTCAGATCCGCTCAATTTGGTCATTCCTGTGTCCTCAAATCCGCCGCACGGCGCGCCGTCGCGCGCGCAGCAGATTCGTCAAATGTATCGCTCGCACCAGATGAATCAACACATGACGCAAGAATTCGTTTCGTCACCATAGCGCAGGCGGACGCGAAGCGGCGGAAAAAATGCGCCCCTGCCGCGCTTGTCCCACCCCGGTGCAGGTGAACTATGCGCCCTTACTCCGGCGCGCCGCCCGAACCTTCTTCGCCGCCGTTTTCCTCGGTTTCGGGCCGGGTTTCGAACACCTTGTCAACCAAGCCGAACGCCTTGGCTTCCTCGGCTTCAAGGAAGGTGTCACGGTCCATCGCCTTTTCGATTTCTTCTAAGCTGCGGCCGGTGAACTTCACGTAAAGATCGTTCATGCGCGAGCGGATGCGCAGGATTTCGCGTGCCTGAATCTCGATATCCGACGCCATCCCGCGCGCCCCGCCCGAAGGCTGGTGGATCATGATCCGCGCATTGGGCAGCGCAATCCGCATCCCCGGCTCACCCGCAGCAAGCAGGAAGCTGCCCATGCTGGCAGCCTGTCCCATGCAAACGGTCGACACGCGCGACTTGATATATTGCATGGTGTCGTAAATCTGCAGGCCAGCCGTCACCACGCCGCCGGGCGAGTTGATATACATGCTGATCGGCTTTGACGGGTTTTCGCTTTCGAGGAACAACAGCTGAGCGGTCACGAGCGAGGCCATGCCGTCTTCGATCTGCCCGGTAACGAACACGATACGTTCGCGCAGCAGGCGGCTGAAAATGTCGAAGCTGCGTTCGCCCCGGCTGGTCTGTTCGACCACCACCGGCACCAGCGCGCCGGTATAGGGATCGCGCGTGAACTGGCCCTGGGAGCCATAGGTTTCGCCGGAATTGCCGAACAGATCGATCATGAGAGGTGCGTGTCCTTCGTAAGTGCCGATACGGCTATGTCGGAGGCGGGGGGGCAATTTCAAGTGCGTTTACCACGCCGCCTGTGAATTTGCCGAGGTTAGCAGAGCGTTTTACCTCTTGTCGCGGCGCGCAGACGTGGCAAACTCTCACCCTATGACCAACCACGCCATTGCCCGTTTGGGCCTCGCCCTGTTGCTCGCCACCGCCGCAACCTCTGCCTTGGCCGATCCGGGTCAGGATGCCGCCGCGCAGGTCGAGGCTGAGATTGCCCGGATCGCAGCGTTGGATGATGCCGGGCCGATGCTGAATACGGTGATCGCCTACAACCCCGAAGCACCCGCTCTCGCCAAAGCCGCCGCCGAGGCAGGGACGCCGCTGGCCGGACGCACCGTGTTGATCAAGGACAATATCGAAACGCGCGAATTCGCCACCACCGCAGGGTCACTGGCGCTCCAAGGCAACATGACCGGCCGTGATGCGCCGCTGATCGCCAACCTGCGCCGCGCGGGAGGCGTGGTGCTGGGCAAGGCCAACCTTTCCGAATGGGCCAATATCCGCTCGAACAATTCTACCAGCGGGTGGAGCGCGATTGGCGGGCTCACCCGCAACCCTTACGCGATTGATCGCAACACCTGCGGTTCGTCGGCTGGCAGCGGGGCGGCGGTTGCGGCGGGGTTTGCGTGGGGGGCGATTGGCACCGAAACCAACGGATCGATCACCTGCCCTGCATCCATCAACGGCGTCGTCGGCTTCAAACCGAGCGTCGGGATCGTCAGCCGCACCCACATTGTGCCGATCTCAAGCACGCAGGACACCGCCGGGCCGATGACCCGCACCGTCCATGATACGGCGCTGCTGCTGAACGCCATCGCAGGCGAAGACCCCGCCGATCTGGTCACGCTGGAGGCCAGGCGGGTGGCCGATTACACAGCGGGCCTTGATACGTTTTCGCTGCAAGGCGTACGGATCGGGGTGATGCGCGGTTCTGTTGGCAACCGCGCTGATCTGGCCGCGGTGTTCAACACCGCACTCGCCGATCTGGAACGCGCGGGCGCGGTGCTGGTGGACATCAGTTTTGAACCGAACCGTCAGATGTTTGGTGACAGCTTCACCGTAATGATGTTCGAACTGCGCGAGGAAATGGGCAAATATCTCGCCTCAATCCCCGCGTTCAAGGATGGCGCGACCCCGCGCAGCCTCGCCGATCTGATCGCATTCAACACCGCGAACGCCGACACGGAAATGCGCTGGTTCGGGCAGGAATTGTTCGAACTGGCCGAAGCCACCACCGACCGCGCAGCCTACGAAACTGCACGCGTCAATGCGCTAAGGATCGCCGGCCCGGAAACGCTCGATAAGCTGATGGCGGACAATGACGTGCAATTCCTCGTCGTCCCCACACGCGGCCCTGCCTGGGTGAGCGATCTGGTCAATGGCGACAATTTCAATGGCTCGATCGGGTTCGGCAGCCCTTCGGCGATTGCGGGCTATCCGCATCTGACTGTGCCGATGGGCGCGATTGAGGGCTTACCGGTGGGCCTCAGCATCCTTGGTGCCAAGTGGGAGGATCACGCGGTGCTGAAAGCGGGCGCGGCCTACGAAAAAGCGCGGACAGCGAAACTGCCCGCGCCTTCGTTCAAGCGGTGGGAACCAGCAGGGGAATGATCCCCCCGCGCGGGCGCTAATTACTTTTTAGCCGCAGGCTTCTTGGCCGGAGCCTTCTTTGCCGCAGGCTTCTTGGCTTCGGGTTCAGCATCCGCAGGCTTTGCGGCTGCCTTCTTCGCAGGGGCCTTCTTGGCGGCAGGCTTTTCCTCAGCGGGAACGTCTGCCTTGGCTTCAGCTTTTTTCGCCGGAGCTTTCTTCTTGGCCGGGGCTTTCTTCGGCGCAGGCGCAGGCGCGGTTTCTTCCGCTTCGATCGCGGCCTGAAGCTCCTCAACGGTCACTTCGCGTTCCGTAACCTCGGCCTTGTCGAACAGGAAATCGACCACCTTGTCTTCATACAAGGGCGCGCGCAGTTGGGCGGCGGCCATCGGTTCGGACTGGATGTATTGGATGAACCGTTCACGATCCTCGGCGCGGTATTGCGCAGCCGCCTGCTGAACCAGCATCCCCATTTCCTGCTGGGTCACTTCAACGCCGTTCGCCTGGCCGATTTCGGACAGCAGCAGACCCAGACGCACGCGGCGTTCCGCAATCGCCTTGTATTCGTCCTTCTCGTCCTCGATCTGCTTGAGCGCCGCCGCGGCATCCTCATCATTGGCGGCTTCTTGCTGCAACTGCGCCCAGATCTGCGCGAATTCAGCCTCAACCATCGTGGCGGGGACTTCAAAGCTGTGCCCCGAAGCCAGCTGATCGAGCAGCGCGCGCTTCATCTGGGTGCGGGTCAGGCCAGCGGTCTGTTGTTCCAGCTGCGCCTTCATGATTTCCTTGAGCTTCTCAAGGCTATCAAGCCCAAGGTTCTTGGCGAAATCTTCGTCAATCTGGGTTTCGGTTTCGACCTTCACCGCTTTGACGGTGATGTCGAAAGTCGCTTCCTTGCCTGCCAGATGTTCGGCCTGATATTCAGCCGGGAAGGTAACGGTGATAGTCTTTTCTTGCCCTGCCTTCACGCCCACCAGCTGGTCTTCAAAGCCGGGGATGAAGGTGCCCGAACCCAGCACCAGCGCCGCGTCTTCGGCCTTGCCGCCGTCAAATTCGACGCCGTCCAGCTTGCCGACGAAATCGATGATCAGTTGGTCGCCGTCCGCCGCTTTCTTGGTCTTGGCCGCGTCCTTGTAGCTTTTGTTCTGGCCCGCGATACCCGCCAGCGCTTCGTCAATCTGAGCGTCGGTCACTGGCACCACCAGCTTTTCCAGCTTGAGGCCATCGGTGCTCGGCGCATCAATGGTCGGCAGCACTTCTAGGCTGACGCTGATTTGCGCGTCCTTGCCTTCCGCATAATCTTCATTGAGGCCGATTTCGGGCTGCATCGCGGGACGCAGCGCTTCATCGCGCAACAGTTGATCGACCGATTCGCGGATCGTGTCGTTCACCACCTGCCCATGCAGGGCCTCGCCGTGCATTTTCTTGACGAGGTTAGCGGGCACCTTGCCCGGGCGGAAGCCGGGCATCCGCACTTGCGGGGCCACCTTCTTGATCTCGGCGTCGATCTTCGCGGTGAGATCGGCGGCGGGGATCGTGATGAGATAGGCGCGCTTGAGCCCTTCGTTGACGGTCTGCTTGGTCTGCATGGTGACTGGTCTGAAGCCTTCTTGCCAAAAATTTTCGTGGGTGCGGCCCCATCCGTGACGAGTGCGGTTCGGGGCGAATTTGGTGCGGGCGAAGGGACTCGAACCCCCACATCTTGCGATACCAGAACCTAAATCTGGCGCGTCTACCAATTTCGCCACGCCCGCATGCCCGAACGAAGCCGCGCGGGGAAACCGGCTAAGGCACCCCGCGCGTATTAGCGAGCGCCTCTATCCCGCTCCGCGCAAAAGGGCAAGCGCAACACGCTTGAAGGCTTGCTGATTGCCGATTAAGGGCGGGCGCATGAACGATGAAACCCCCAAACCCGCACCCGAAACCACCCGCTCCGCCGCTGGCGCAGACGTTCCGCCCGATCACCTGTCGGTGAATCCGCGAAGCCCATTCTTCGATTCCGAAAAGCTGCAACGCGGCGTCGGCATCCGGTTCAAAGACCGCGTGCGCACCGATATCGAGGAATATTCGGTGTCCGAAGGCTGGGTGCGGGTGCAGGCGGGCAAGAGCCTTGATCGCAAGGGCCAGCCGCTGACGATCAAGCTGACTGGCCCGGTCGAAGCGTGGTACGAAGATTTGGGCGAAAACCCACCCGTCGTCCGCAAGGGTTAAGGCATAGGCAGGGCTGCGCCCGCACCGCTTGCAAACCAGCGCATTTGCGCCCACTTGGCGGCGATCATGTCCTCGCCCCAAAAACCCACTGTCGTCATTATCGGCCGCCCCAATGTCGGCAAGTCCACGCTGTTCAACCGGCTGGTGGGCAAGAAACTCGCGCTGGTCGATGATCAGCCGGGGGTGACGCGTGATCGGCGGATGGGCGATGCGGATATTGCCGGCCTGCAGTTCACCGTGGTCGATACCGCCGGATGGGAGGATGACGACATCCACACCCTTCCCGGCCGGATGCGGGTGCAGACCGAGGCCAGCCTTGATGGCGCGGACGCGGCGTTGTTCGTGATCGACGCGCGCGCTGGTCTCACGCCGTTGGACGAGGAAATCGGCCGCTACCTGCGCGAACAGGAAGTGCCGGTGGTGGTGGTGGCTAACAAGGCCGAAGGTTCGGCGGGCGAACACGGCGTGCTCGAATCCTATGCGCTCGGCCTTGGCGATCCGGTGCCGCTGTCGGCTGAACACGGTGAAGGCATTGCCGATTTGTTCGGCGGGCTGTTTCCGATCATCGGCAACAAGGCCGATCTGTTCGAAGAAGCGCAGGAAATCGAAGCTGCCTACGCCGCTGCGATGGACGAGGGTGATCGCCCCGCCGGGCCGCTGAAACTCGCCATTGTCGGGCGGCCCAATGCGGGCAAATCCACGCTGATCAACCGCCTGCTGGGTGAAGACCGGTTGCTGACTGGGCCTGAGGCCGGGATCACCCGCGATTCGATTGCGGTCGACTGGCAGTGGACCGATCCCAAGACCGGCGAACTGCGTGACATCCGCCTGATCGACACCGCCGGGATGCGCAAAAAACGCAATGTCACAGAAAAGCTGGAAAAACTCTCGGTCGCTGATGCCCGCCGCGCGGTTGATTTTGCGGAAGTTGTGGTGCTGTTGCTCGATGCCACGCAGGGGCTGGAGCATCAGGATTTGAAGATCGCCTCACTGGTGCTCGAAGAAGGCCGCGCGCTGATGATCGCGATCAACAAGTGGGACGTTGCGGAAGGTGCCAGCAGCCTGTTCAACGGCATTCGCGGCGCATTGGATGATGGGCTGGCGCAGGTGCGCGGGCTTCCGCTGTTCGCGGTCAGCGCCAAGACCGGCAAGGGGCTGGATCAGATGCTATCCGGCGCGTTCGAGCTGCGCGATAGCTGGTCGAAGCGGGTATCCACCGCCGCGCTCAATCGCTGGTTCGACGATGCGCTGGAGGCCAACCCCCCGCCCGCACCGGGTGGCAAGCGGATCAAGCTGCGCTATATTACACAGGCTGGCACGCGCCCGCCGCGATTTGTCATCTTTGGCTCGCGGCTGGATATGCTGCCCACCAGTTACGAACGTTACCTCATCAACGGCATACGCGCGAAGCTCGGCTTTGATGCGGTGCCGGTGCGCGTGACGTTGAAAAGCAACAAGAACCCCTACGCCAAGGACGGTTGATGATGTTCGACCTGTTTGCCGTTGCCGCTGATGTGCGCATGCCGTTTGCGCTGGAGATATTCGAACGCACCGCCTCCACCCCACGCGTTCAACAAGTGGTGCAGTTGAGCCTCGCGCCTGCATTCCTGCTATCCGGCATCGGCGCGGTGATGAATGTCATCATGAGCCGGATGATCTGGATCGCCCAGCGGATCGAACGGATCGAGGACAAGCTGGAGGAACAGCGCACCCCCAGGCAAGCGCGCGAGCACGGCTGGCTGATGCGGCGGCGCAAGCTGGCGCAGGGCGCGATTCTGTTCTCAACCGCAGCGGCAGTGATGATCAGCCTGGTGATCGGGATGTTGTTCATCTCAGCCTATATCACATCGCAGATCGGCACGCTGATTGCCGGGCTATGGGTGCTGACGATGGTGCTGCTGGTGACAGGGCTTGCGTTTTTCCTGCTGGAAACGCGGCTGGCGGCCATCGGCGCGCAGGCGCCGAAGGATTAGCAGGCTGACACGCAAAAGAGGCAGAGCTTTGGCGGCCCTGCCTTTTTTGCGGCGTCAGCGGAGACTCATTACTTGATCATCTTGACTTCGCGCAGGACATGAACCGCCTGGATCGTGCGGATCCGGTTATACAGCTCCAACACCGTTTTGTTCGACTGGTCCAAATTGGCCTTGCCGTATTCTTCGAGGAATTTCAGATAGCGCGCCTTGTTGGGGCCGGTCATTTCCGTGTTCGGGAAAGTCACCCGCAGGACGACATTGAATTCGTTTTCCCCATAGGGAACCTCGTAGATCGCATAGCTTGAAATATAGCCCAGTTTCTTCTGCACCTCGTTGGCCGCGACCCACGTCGACTTGAGGCCTTCCAGATAGGTTTCAAACTGGCCTGCGTCGACTTTGACGAAGGTCAGTTCGACAACCTCGTCAGCCGGTTGGTAATTCTCGTAAAGCTCCATTTGCGCGGCCGCCGGAACCGCCATCGCCAGTGTGGCCGCAGCAATGCCGCCACTGATCGTCTTGATAATCGCGTTCATTGGTAATCCCCTCTTTGCTTGTATGTTAGCAAAGGAAGGCGCCCCGATGATCGGGAAGCATCGCAGCCTCATATCACAAGGCGCGACACTGATCAGCAAACCACGTTGATCCACTCCCCCCGGGAACAATAATGTGGAAGCACACTTGCCAAGTCAAACGCTGCACCAGCCTTGAAACGTCAAAAAAACGTCAATTCGTTCGAAAATGACTTGTGAACGAATAAGCGGCCCGCAACTATCGTTACGGGCCGCTCAAAATTGCGTTTGCAGATTACCCTGCAATCAGCTTTCAGCCTTCGCCCGCTGGTTTGCTTTGCAATTGCACGTAGTTTTCCAGCCCCATGCGTTTGATCATGTCAAACTGGGTTTCGAGGAAATCGACATGCTCTTCCTCGTTGTCGAGGATGTGGGCGAACAGATCGCGGCTGACATAGTCGCGCACGCTTTCGCTATGCGCAATTGCTTCGCGCAACAGCGGGATCGCTTCATTCTCAAGCGCGAGGTCGGCCTTGAGCACTTCCTCGACATTTTCGCCCACCTTCAATTTGTGGATCGCCTGAAAATTGGGCAGCGCATCAAGGAACAGGATGCGCGCCGCGAGCTTGTCGGCGTGCTCCATTTCCTCGATCGATTCCTTGCGCTCATAAGCGGCGAGCCGGGTCACGCCCCAATCGTCGAGCACGCGGTAATGCAGCCAATACTGGTTGATCGCCGTCAGCTCGTTGGTGAGCGCCTGATTGAGATAGTCGATGACTTTGGGGTCGCCCTTCATGGCGGTTACTCCTTGCGATAGATCAATGCGCCTCTTCGGCGTTGCATTAACAATAGACGCTGCAAGGGTGTGTCCGCAAGGGGCGGTCCGATACTTTTCGTTATGAATCAAAAGTTTGCGAGGTATTCGCAATCACAAATAGCGCGTGCTATCCTGCGAGCACCTCGCAAGACGCAGCAGCGCGTTCCGCATCGATGATTTGTTGCGCTTCCTCAAGGCATTGCCCGCAATTGGGGCGCTTGCCGAGGCTCGCGTAAGTCGCTTCAGCGTCGCCCTTGCAACAAAGCGCGGCCTTGCGCAGGTCAGTTTCGCGAATTGCATTGCAGATGCAGATATACATGGCCGCCGAATCACTCCTGCGAAGCGTTTGCAGAAGCGAATGTATGCGAATTATTCTCAATAACAAGGCGTTTTTGAAGTCATTGATTTCCGCACCGCCACCGCGATGCGATATCCTCGCTCATTTTCGCAACGGAAAAACGGTGCGATAGGTCAGACTCCGCCAAAACCATTCGAGCGGGCCGTAACGGAAGCGGTCAAGCCACGGCTTTGACCATGCCAGCATCACCGCCCAGGCCAGCACCACCACGATATACAACTGCGGGCGATTTAATTCCCCGAACAACCCCAGCGCCCAGCCGTGGAACACCAGCATCATCAGGATCGAGGTGCCGAGGTAATTGGTAAACGCCGCCCGGCCCGCAGCGCGAATGCGCTCACCCAGCCAGCCTGTCGCTGACGGTGCATAGGCCACCAGCAATGCCGCCAGCCCCAAAATCATCCACAAGCGCGGCAATGGGCTCCATCCGATATAGGCGGCGAGAGTTCCATAGAACGTAAAGCCCCCGGCCTGCACCACCAAACCAATCGCCAGATGCGCCAACCCGCCCGCGATCACGCCGATCCAGCCCCAACGCAACAGCTTGGCGCGGCCAATCGCTCCGTTGAAAAAGCCTAGCCGATATAGTGCCACCCCGATCAGCATAAGTGGCAATGTCTCCAACCCGAACAGCAGCGCATTGTTCAGCGGTTCGTTCCATTGCTCGGTCAGGCGGTGCATCACCAGCGTGCCGTAATCGCCAGCGGCAATGGCGGCGTTGGGCACATCGCCGTGAGCCAGCGCTTCATCAATACCAGCGATCATCCCGGCGCGCGCTTCCGCCAGTTCGGGGCTGATTTCGCCGAACGACGTATCGGCGATCGCCCAGGTCGTGGTGAACATCGCGGCGTAGATCAGCACGCCCAGCATATAACCTGCCAGCCCGACCCACAGCTGCGTCTTGATGCTCCACTTGAGGCAAGCGAGCGCAACAAAGCCGAACAATGCGTAGTAAAACAGGATGTCGCCCGGCCAGATGAAGAAGAAATGCACCATCCCGAACACCATCAGGATCGCCAGCCGCCATGCCTGAAGCCCGCGCGTTGCGCCGCGTGCCCAGGCTTTTTCCATGAACAGATAAATCCCCGCGCCGAACAGCAGGGTGAACAATCCGCGCATCTTGCCATCAATGGCCACGAACTGCGCGATCCACATCCAACCGTTCGGATCACCCGGATCGGTCAGGAACGCGGAAGGATACATGTAAGCTTCAAACGGCTGACCGAAGGCGATGATATTCGCAGCCAGAATGCCCATCACCGCCAATCCGCGAATGAAATCAAGCGTGTCTATCCGCTCTCCGCTGGCGACCGGGGCGATGGCAGCAGCCCCATCGGGGTGAATGCCCGCTGCTCCGCGCCCGCTCAAAGTGTTATCCATCGCTGATCCCCCGCCCCCCATGTTGCGGGAGACTAGCAAATTTCGGGGTCTTGGGAAGCGCGACCTTTGCGTTTGATCAAGCAGCGCGGGACGCGGTGCAGATGTTGTCGCGCGCACGGGGTCAGGGCGCTAACGCTGTCCCACCACAAGGCAGGCCTTTCCTTGCCGCTTAAGTGCGGCACAGGCGCGGGCGGCTTCGGCCTTGCTGGCAAAGCCGGTGGCGAGCAGGCGGGTGACTTTGCCGCTGGGCACAAGCGTCTTCTTGGTGCCGGCCAGCGCCGCATTGCCCGAAAGCTGGTTCCACATACGATCGGCATTGGCCGCAACCCCGAAAGCACCCAGCTGGATCCGCCATGTGCCCTGCTTGGTCGCAGCAACAGGTTGCGGGCGCGCAGCGGGCTTGGGCGCAGGTGCGGCAGCAGCAACCGGGGCAGCCGCTGCCAGCGTTGTTCTGTGTGCAGGTTGCGCGGCGGGCTGGTTTGCAGCCGCAATCACCGGCGGGCGCATTGTGAGTTCAGCCGCAGCGAGTTCAGCCGCGCGTTGCACCCTTGCGCCAGCCTCCAACTCCCGCGCGAGCGACTGCGCCTGACTGCGCTGAGCGGCGGGCACATATTGATCCATCTGTGCCAGTGCATCGCGCGCCTGCGGCAGGCCCGCACTATTCGCCAGCGTCATCAAGGCATAGGCGCGCACCCAATCGAGCGGGGCATAATCCGCATTGAAGTGCGACAGACCAAGCACATATTGCGCGCGCGGATCGCCGCGATCGGATGCGGCGCGGATCATCGGCATGGCCTTTTCCTGCTCGCCTTCCTGAAACAGCATCAGCCCGTAATTGTCGGCAGCCTTGATATGGCCAAGCCGGGCTGCCTCTTCATAGAGCTGGCGCGCGCGGGAATTATCAGCCTCGACCCCGCGCCCAAGGCGATAGGCCTGCGCCAGATTAAACACCGCATCGGCATCGCCAGCCGCCGCGGGGCCCTGCCATTCAGCAACCGCGCGGGTAAAGTCGCCCGCTGTCCAAGCGTCGACCCCTGCTTTGACATCCGCCAACGCCGGGCCAGCGAACAGCGCCAATGCGGCGATGCTCAACCCTGTGCGGGCAGATATGCCTGCAATGTTCTGTGTGACCTTCGATTTCATCATCCGTGCTCTTGTTTCCGCCTTGTGCGATGCTGCGTGCGATGCGGCATGATCGATGGCCCTCCTCATAATCCAAACATGGTTAGCAAACCGTTGCAATGCATTGAGGCCTCGCCCGGACACGATGGAATTGTGCAACGCCAACCAATTGGATTGCACTCCGGCGTCCGATCTTAACCCAAAATTAGGGGTATCCTGCGATCCCGTGGTCATCCAGCCGTTGTCAGGTTCCGCAATAGGGCGGCCCGCAGCGGATCAACCCAGGGGGACCCAAGCGTTGCGTGTACTCGCTTTGGCATCGCAGAAAGGCGGATCGGGCAAGACCACCCTGTCCGGACATCTCGCCGTCCAGGCCCAGCGCGCAGGCGCTGGCCCGGTCGTGCTGATCGACATCGACCCGCAAGGTTCGCTCGCCGATTGGTGGAACGAGCGGGAGGCGGAATATCCCGCCTTCGCGCAAACCACCGTATCGCGGCTAGCCAATGATTTGCAGGTGCTGCGTCAGCAGGGCTTCAAACTGGCGGTGATCGATACACCTCCGGCCATCACGATGGCGATCCAGTCGGTTATCGGTGTGGCGGAATTGATCGTCGTGCCGACTCGCCCCTCGCCGCACGATTTGCGCGCTGTTGGGGCAACGGTTGACCTGTGCGAACGCGCGGGCAAGCCGCTGGTGTTTGTCGTCAATGGCGCCACCCCCAAGGCCAAAATCACTTCGGAAGCTGCGGTCGCGCTGTCACAGCACGGCACCGTGGCGCCGATCACACTCCACCACCGCACCGATTTCGCCGCCTCGATGATCGACGGGCGCACGGTGATGGAAGTCGATCCCGAAAGCCGCAGCGCGGCCGAGATCACGGCTTTGTGGCGCTACATTGCCGATCGGCTTGAAAAGAATTTCCGTCGCACCGTGTTTGCTCCGGCCCCCAATGGCCAGGCGCAGCAGATGGGCGGCGTGCCGCGTCCCGCTGGTGGTTTCGGCCGCCGGGTAGCGCAGTAAGCGAAGGGGGCCAAGGCTATGTCCGAACCCGGTTTCGCCTCACTCAGCCCGACCTTGCTCGCCCGCAAGGGTGGCGCAAAGCCAGCCATGCGCCCGCAGCTTGCACCGCTGACGCAAGACGGTTCAGCGCTCGCCGCGCTGCCCGACGACCAGCTCGAAGACCTCGGCTGGAACGACATGGGCGGGCACGAGGGCGACGGCGGCGCCGACATCGTGCCGATCAACGCCGACATTACAGCCAATGGTGTCACACACACCCCCGGCCCGATCATACGTCGCCATCAGCGCCGACTCGAAGAACGGGTGCTCGCCGATGCTGCTATGACCGGCCCGGACGACAGCAATCCTGACTGCGACAACGAGGATGACGGTTACGAACCCGACTTCTCCAGGGCAGCGCCAGTTGCCGTGCTTGCAGCCGCGACATCGAAACCACGCACTCCTGCGGCTCAATCAGGTCGCCGCGCTGCTTTCACCCTGCGGCTTGATGCGGAACGCCACCTGAAACTGCGTCTTGCCGCGACCATGCAGGGTATCAGCGCGCAAGTGCTGGTGACCGAAGCGCTCGATAGATTGCTTGCCGAAGTCGATGAGCTTGATGTGATCGCCAAACACCTCAAACGCCACTGACCGCGCACCAACCACGCACCCATGCAACCACACAATGAACCAGCAGAATAAAACGGGGAAATGACAATGGACCGCAGCATCAGACAAGCACCGCGTATCGCGCTTGCCGTCTCGACCGCGCTCGCAGGGTTGGCGCTGGCGGGGTGCACCACCTCGGCCGCGCCCAAGGCCGACATGTCGTTCGCCAGCGCGCAGAACGCGCTCGGCAAAGGCCAGGTCGACAAGGCCATTGCCCACGCCGAAGCTGCTGTGCTGGCCGAGCCGCGCAACCCGGGTTATCGCGCGTTGCTGGGCGCTTCTTATATGGAGGCAGGGCGTTTCCAGTCGGCAGCAACCAGCTTTGGCGATGCGCTTGATCTCGGCGATGAAAACCCGCGCACCGTGCTAAGCTTCGCACTCGCCAAGATTGCGCTGGGCGAAGGCCGTTCGGCATCGGCAGTGCTGGATGAATATGCCAACCTGATCGATCCGGCTGATCTTGGACTGGCGCTTGCATTGGCTGGTGAACCCGAACGTGGCGTGCATGTATTGATCAATGCCGTGCGCGCCAGCGACCAAGTCTCGCCCAAGCTGCGCCAGAACCTTGCCTACACCTATGCGCTTGCCGGCAACTGGCGTGCAGCGCGGGTGATGGCGGCAGAAGATGTCCCGGCTGACCAGCTCGACCAGCGCCTCACCCAATGGGCCGCAATGTCCGCGCCCGAACAGTTTCGGCAACGCGTTGCCAGCCTGCTGGATGTGACCCCGCAGATGGATGCAGGCCAGCCGCAGCGCCTTGCGCTCGCCAATTTCCCGAGCGACGCGATGATGTTTGCCGAGGCCGCTACGCAAGCGCCAACGGAAATGGTCGCCGAAGCCCCCACCCCCGCCCTCGCTGCAGAACCGACCCCGGTCGCCACCTTTGCTCAGGCCTTTGAAGACGCCCCTGCATCTCGGCCCGCATCGCGCATCAGCTATGTTTCGAGACCGGTGGTGCAACAATTGCCCGCCCGCGCCGAACGCACAGCCCCGCGCTCTGCCCCCCGCATGGCCGCTGCATCATCGCAGCGCCGCATGGCCGCGACTGCCGCCCCCGCGCCAGTCGCCAGCGACAAGAGCGCAGCCTCGCATCTCGTGCAGCTTGGTTCCTACAGCAGCAAGGTTGAGGCTGAACGCGGCTGGACTGTGCTCAAGGCCAAGTTCCCCGAATTGAAGGACCACAATCTCGTCATCACCGAAGCGGTGGTGAACGGGCGCAATTTCTGGCGCGTCGCTGCCGAAGGCTTTGGCCCGAAGAGCGCGCAAAGCCTGTGTTCATCGGTCAAGTCGGCTGGGCGCGGCTGCTTTGCCTATGCCGCATCAAGCCCACCTGCTGGCGCGGTAAAGCGCGACGTGCGGATGGCATCGCGCGCACGCTAATTCCAGCGAGCTAAGATGCTGCTGCATCACGCGCTGGAGATGCTCAAACGCCGCACGGGCTTAACCAAAGTCCGATGCGGCGGGGCTCATCGCACTTTGGTATAAAGCGGTCCCTGGAAACAGTCAGCGAAACTCCTCCCGGAAGGCTCCGCGCTTTCCGGGAGTTTTTCTTATGCGCTTAACGCAACGCCGCCCTTCCACAGGCGCAGCACCCGGCCTTGTGCCCCCTGCCGGTCAAACGGGGTGTTGTCGGCTGTGGCCTCCATCTTGCGGCGGTCGATGATCCACGGCGCTTCGGGATCAATCAGCGCAAGGTCAGCCTCCAGCCCCGCCGCCAGTTCGCCCGCTGAAACGCCCAGCAACCGCGCGGGATTGCGGGCGAGGAGATCAAAAGCGCGGGTCATGTCGATCACCCCGTCGCGCACCAATGTTAGCGTTAACGGCAGCAGCGTTTCGGCCCCGGCCATGCCCGGCGCGGCATCGGCGAATGGCAGACGCTTATCTTCGGCCCCGCGCGGATCGTGGCCGCTGGCGATTACATCAACGACGCCGTCCGCAATCGCGCTCAACGCCGCCTGCCGGTCTGCCTCGCTGCGCAAAGGCGGCGACAGACGGGTGAAGGTGCGGAAATCGGCGGTCGCAAGATCCGACAGCATGAAATGCGCGGGCGTGATCCCGCAGGTCACTGAGACGCCCTGCGCCTTGGCCGCCTTGACCAGCGCAAAGCCCCGCGCGGTCGTCACCTGCCTGATATGCAACCGCGCCCCTGCGAGTTCAGCCAGCGCAATGTCGCGCGCAATCGCCAGTGCTTCGGCTTCGGCAGGCGCAGCGGGCAGGCCCAGCCGCGTGGCAATCTCGCCAGCGGTCGCCGCCGCTGCTCCGGTCAGCCCGCCGTCCTCGGCATGGGTGACCACCACCAGATCGAGCATCGCTGCATATTGCAACAGCCGCAGCATCACGCCTGAATCCGCGATCCAGCCCCGCCCGGTGGCAATCCCGCGCGCGCCCGCATCCTGCATCAGCGCGATTTCCGCCAGCTCGCGTCCCTCAAGACCGCGCGTTGCCGCAGCCAGCGGGTGCACCCACAAATCGGGCTTGCCGCTTTTGGCGATGAAGTTGACCCGGCTCGGCAGATCGAGCGGCGGGGATTGATCGGGCATCAACGCCGCGCGGGTGATCCCGCCAAAATGAAACGCGGGCTTGTCGACCGCGAACACGCCCAGATCAACCAGACCGGGGGTGACAAGCCGTCCGCGCGCATCGATCACCTCGTCGCTATCTTGCGCACTCACATCCGCATCGACCGCCATAATCACGCCATCAGCGCAGCGGATCGCGCCGTGCACCAAACCGTCGGGGGTGACCATCTGCGCGTTGGTGATCGTGAAAGGCCGCGCCTGCTTCATGCCCTCCAGCCCTCCAGCCCGCGCGCTTCCCGCGTGAGGATGTCGAGGCACGCCATGCGGATCGCGACGCCCATTTCCACCTGCCGGGTGATCAGCGACCGCCCTGCCATGTCGGCGACTTCGCTATCGATCTCCACCCCGCGGTTCATCGGGCCGGGGTGCATCACCAGCGTACCGGGCGCAGCGCGCTCCAGCCGCTCGGCTGTCAGCCCGTAGAGATGGCGATATTCGCGCGCCGAGGGGACGAATTGCCCGCTCATCCGTTCGGATTGCAGGCGCAGCATCATCACCACCTCTGCGCCTTCAAGCGCGGCGTCGAAGTGGTGGAATACTTCCACCCCCATCGCTTCAATCCCGGCGGGCATCAGCGCAGGCGGCGCACACACCCGGACATTGGCACCAAGAGCGGTCAGGCACAGGATGTTCGATCGCGCCACCCGGCTATGCAGGATGTCGCCGCAGATGACGATTGTCAGCCCGGTGAAGTCCTCCGCCCCATCGCCCCGTTCGCGCAGGGCATGGCGCAATGTCAGCGCATCGAGCAGCGCCTGCGTGGGGTGTTCGTGGCTGCCATCGCCCGCGTTCAGAACCGGGCAATCGACCTTGTCAGCAATCAGCCCGGTTGCGCCCGACGATCCGTGGCGAATGACAATCGCATCGGCGCGCATCGCATTAAGCGTGATCGCGGTATCGATCAGCGTCTCACCCTTCTTCACGCTTGATGTGGCGGCGTGCATATTGACCACGTCCGCCCCCAGCCGCTTTCCCGCGATCTCGAACGACAACAGCGTGCGGGTGGAGTTTTCAAAGAAGGCGTTGATGATGGTCAGGCCGCTCAGCAGATCGGTGTGCTTGGCGCTCTGCCGGTTCAGCGCGACCCATTGATCGGCCTCATGCAGCAGATAGAGAATTTCGTGGCGCTGCAATTGGCCGATGGCGGTCAGATCACGATGCGGAAACGCCAGCCTCCCCGCTGGAAAGCGGCCCGTGGCGGGGGAATGATCGCGCGCATCCATCGTGAACCAAGCCCCTAGTCGAGCGTCGTGCGCTGCTCAACCCATTCCTGCGGCGCTTTCCCGTGGAAGTTGCCAGCATCAGCGCCTAGATAGCAGCCTAGCGTGAAAAAAGGGACGATTGAATGAGCTTTGTCGGCAAAGTGTGGAAGGTTCTCGTCGGGATCAAGGACGCTCTCGTTCTCATGTTCATGCTGCTGTTCTTTGTCGCGCTGTTTGGCATCCTCTCGGCCCGTCCCAGCCCCGGCCAGGTTCGCGATGGCGCGCTGTTGATCGAGCTTAGCGGGGTGGTGGTTGAGGAAAAATCGGCAATTGACCCCATCGCCGCGCTGCTTTCCGGCAGTGCCCCGATCGAAGAATACCGCGCCCGTGATCTCGTCCGCGCGCTCGACGCGGCGGCGAGCGACGATCGGATCAAGGCGGTAGTGTTTGATCTCACTACGTTTCTAGGCGGCGGTCAGGTGCACCTCACCGAAATCGGTGAAGCGATGGACCGGGTGCGCAAGACGAAAAAGCCGGTGCTGACCTACGCGCTTGGCTATGCCGATGATCACCTGCTGCTGGCCGCCCATGCCAGCGAGGTGTGGCTCGATCCGCAGGGGCTGGCGGTAATTTCCGGGCCGGGCGGCAGCAATCTCTATTACGCCGGACTGCTCGAAAAACTCAGCGTCAACGCCCGGGTTTACCGTGCGGGCGATTTCAAATCGGCGGTGGAGCCCTATTCGCGCAGCTCGATGTCGGATGAAGCGCGCGCGAATGTTGGCGGCGTTTACAGCGCGTTGTGGGAAGAATGGCAGGCCAATGTGAAAAAGGCCCGCCCCAAGCTGGCGCTGGCCCGCGTGACCAGCGACCCGGTCGGCTGGATCGACAGTGCAGGCGGCGATCTGGCCAAGGCGGCGCTGTCCGCCGGGCTGGTCGACAAGCTGGGCGACCGCGCCGCATTCGGCGCACGGGTTGCCGAAATCGCGGGCAAGGACACCTGGAGCAAAAAGCCGGGCAGCTTCGCCGCAAGCGACCTTGGTGCATTCCTCGCCGCTGTCGGCGCTGACACTGCGGGCAAAGCGATCGGCGTCGTCACGATCGCAGGCGATATCGTCGATGGTGAGGCCGGGCCGGGCGTTGCCGGGGGTACCCGCATCGCTGACATTCTTGACGAAGCGCTCGACGATGATCTGGCCGCGCTGGTGGTGCGGGTCGATTCGCCGGGCGGATCGGTGACCGCTTCGGAAGAAATCCGCCGAGCAATTCAGCGCCACCGCGACCGCAAGATCCCGGTCGCCGTCTCTTTCGCCAACATCGCGGCAAGCGGCGGTTACTGGGTATCGATGTCGAGCGACCGCATCTTTGCCCAGCCGGAAACCATCACCGGTTCAATCGGGGTGTTCGCGGTTGTGCCGACCTTTGAACAAAGCGCCGCACGCCTTGGGGTCACGGCGGACGGTGTCCGCACCACGCCGCTGTCCGGCCAACCCGATTTCATCGCGGGTTTCTCGCCAGAAATGGATGCGATCCTGCAAGCCTCGATCGGAGGAAGCTACACGGATTTCCTCAATCTGGTGTCAAAGGCGCGCAAGATGCCAGTCGACAAGGTCGATGCCATCGCGGGCGGGCGCGTATGGGATGGCGGCACCGCGCGCCAGCTTGGCTTGGTCGATGAGTTTGGCGGGCTACAAGATGCGCTGGCATGGGCCGCTGCCAAGGCAGGGGCGAAAGAGGGCGAATGGCACCCGGTTTTCCTTGGCGACAAGGCCGAGAATTACGATTCGCTGATCCGCCAGTTGGTGACAAGCAACGCGGCAAAAGCACCGGTGACACAGGGCGGTGATATGTTCGCCCTTACCGCACGGCGAAATGGCGACCTCGCCGCCCGTCTGACGCGCGATGCACAGCGGTTGCTCGGCACAGGCGGCATTCAGGCCTATTGCCTTGAATGCCCAGAGAGCGTCAGCGCGCCATCCCGGCGTGAGAAAACCAGCCGCGAGTATCAAAGCACGTTGTTCAATTTGCTGGCATGGATGGCAGCGCCATAAGGTCCATTAGAAATTCCAAGCGAAGCCAGCGGCAACGCTTGCCAAGCGCGTGGGCGCTCAGTAAAGGCGCTCCCCTGTCCGGGCTGTTCGGCCCCGAGGACGGGCGCGTAGCTCAGCGGTAGAGCACACCCTTCACACGGGTGGGGTCACAGGTTCAATCCCTGTCGCGCCCACCATCTTTTCAGACACCTATATGGAAAGATGATGCCACTAACCCCGCGAGGTGTAGCGGCAGGGGTATTTAACGCCTCGGCCCCGATCAGAAAATGTTCAACGGAGAATCTAAGAAGCGACTTAGAGCGGGACACAGCGCCTCTGCGACAATTACCTACGTTGACAAAATTCGATTCCCTCGGGATTAGGGAGCCTAGGGAAAATCCCTTTGCGGGGAATCATGCGATATACGGGGGCCAAATATTTCTCTTTCGCGAAGCAAGATCGTCACAATCCGTGGCTCGATCTGCTGCGATCACTTGCGATATTTCTGGTCTTGCTTAGGCATGGCTCGCGCATTGAAGGCCAGGCCCCATCGGGTGACTTTCTTTCCAATGTTTTTGCCAATGGCTGGATTGGCGTCGACCTGTTCTTTGTCCTTTCGGGATATCTGATCGCCAGCGCACTGATCCGGCGATTTGAAGTGCGGAAAACCCTTTGGCCCACGGCGTATTTCAGAGACCGCATTTTACGCATTGTGCCGGCCTACTACGTCGTGCTGCTGCTCTGCATGCTGGGCTTCTTCCCGGGCTTCTCGATTAGCAGCTCCGCCCCCGGCGAAAGCTTTATCGCGCACCTTCTGTTCCTACAGGATTACACCGGGTCCGACATCAACGTCGTCTTCTGGTCGCTTGGTGTCGAGGAGAAGTTCTACATTCTCGCGCCGTTTGTGATTCTACTCATGGTTAGGGCAAGGACGATCACCCAATGCGCATTATTGGGTTCGTCGCTGCTGCTGATCTCTCCCATTTGTCGGGGATTGGCTTTGGCCGCCGTCGATCAGCCGATTAGCTATGAGGAGTTCTTCTACCTTTTACGAAGCCCTTTCCACATGTCGCTAGAAGGGTTTGTCGTGGGCATCATGGCGGCGCTCATCCTTTCAAAGGGCTGGTCGATCTCGAAGGCGAACGCCGGCATCGGACTGGCCGCAAGCGGCGGCGCCCTACTGCTCGTCCTCGGCTCGCATGATTTCTATGCCAGCATCACCGGATACGATGCATGGTTGCAACCAACGATATTCGCGTTGCTGTTCGGCATCATGCTGCTTTGCGCCGCATCGCTGGACGGCGAGAAACTAAAGTTAGAACCTTTCTTTAGAACGAACGCGCGTCTGAGCTATGCGCTCTATCTCGTCCATTTTCCGCTAATCCCGATGGCAACCTATTTGAGCCAGCAGCAGCATCCGCTCGTGTTTTGGGCGATTTATCTGCTGCTGGCCTATACCGCAGCAATTCTTCTACATTTCGGCATAGAAAAGCCGTTCCTGATCATTAAGAACCGCGCGAACAAAAGGGTTCGGACCTCCGGCGGTTTCGAAGCAAAGGAAGCGGTTGCACCATGACCTTCCTCGACAATTATGCAGACCATATCCTGTTTCTGCTCAGTGCGGCGATGATTTTCTTGCCGCTTGAGCACATCCTACCGCGCGTGAAGCGTGAGAAGTTCATTCGCGAAAACCTCAGCCTTGATCTGCTTTATATGCTTCTGGGCGCGCTGATGATCATGCTCCTAGCAGGTCTGTACATCAGCCTCGTGGTGGGCCTCTTAGGGAACCTCATTCCCGAATCAGCGCAGGCTTTCGTTCGGTCGCAACCTCTCTGGGCGCGCGTGATACTGCTGATCATCGCAGCGGATTTTTATTATTACTGGGCGCACCGCCTGTTCCATACATTCCCGGTTCTCTGGAAATTCCACTCCATCCATCATTCGATCCGGCAGATGGACTGGATCGCTGCGCATAGGACGCATCCTATCG
The DNA here is from genome assembly GCF_053628655.1 of Porphyrobacter sp. MBR-49. Classification (NCBI taxonomy): domain Bacteria; kingdom Pseudomonadati; phylum Pseudomonadota; class Alphaproteobacteria; order Sphingomonadales; family Erythrobacteraceae; genus Porphyrobacter; species Porphyrobacter sp. MBR-49. The sequence goes on along the minus strand of NZ_JBRJGU010000007.1, from coordinate 161,292 downwards.
ATACCGCCATCACCAATTCCGGAGCCATTATCCTAGCTATCCTATTTGATTTCGGCGCTGCTGCGGTGCTCCTCTTCAGCGCGCAATTCTCATGGCATTCGCTGCTAAAGCACTCGAACATCAAGGTTAGCTGGGGACCGTTTCGCTGGCTATATCTGACTCCCACCTTCCATCATTGGCATCACGCGAATGTGGCGGAGGCCTATGACAAGAACTTCACCGGCCAATTGCCAGTTTGGGACCTACTTTTCGGCACCGCAATAATGGAAGAGAAAACAAGTCCACCAAAATATGGAGTGGACGATCCAGTGCCGACCACATTCCTAGCTTCACTTGCCTATCCGTTCATACCATTAAAAGCGTCAAAAACCGTCAATGCTGGCACTTTGAAGCCTTCGGCTGAACAACCCGCGCAAGATTGACTGCTGAAGAGAAAAGCGGACTATCGCCATCATACCGCATAGGGGCTCACGTCGCTATTCGCGCACCCGTAGCACAAGCGATGGTGCGGCCCCTCGCTCTCGATGGGCCTACGGTAGCGGAGACACGGCCGCGTCACCGTCTCCACCGAATCGTCGAATACATCCCGGCGCTTGCGGTAGTTTCGCGGCCGCTCGCTCAATCGGTCGCCAGCAACATAAAGCCGAAGGCACCGTGCTGCTCTTTCGTCATTAGGTGCTTGGCGTCGTGGGTCCCCGGCGCGTTGCGGAACACGTCCACCCAGAGCTCCTTCCCTCGTTCGATGCGGCACATCTGCCCAAACCGAACCCAGTGCTCGGCAATCGGCACCTCGAAGAGGAGCAGCGAACCTGCGGATCATCGGCACGGGCATGCCGAGCGCGCTTTGTGATTATGCCGTTGCGATCCGCATCGCCAGCGACTGCCTCGCACACCTCTTCGCCCAAACGCTCAGGCGCGCGCCCACATTCGCAACAGGTTGGCGATCGTCTTGTCGAGCGTCAGCAGTTCGGCCGATTGCAGGGGCAGCGTCTGGCGCAGCACAGTGCGCAGGTTTTCAAGATCGAACAGCATGTCGCGTTGCGCCTGATCGGCGATCACGCTTTCGATCCACCCGACGCACACGGTCCTTGTGCCGCGTGTGACAGGCTTTACCTCGTGAATGCTGGCCGACGGATACAGCACCAGATGGCCGGCCTCACCCTTCACTTCCTGGGTCATGCCCGCCGCATGGATCACCAGCTCGCCGCCATCATATTCGCTGGGCGGGGTGAGAAACAATGTAAACGACAGGTCTGTGCGCAGGCGCGCGGAGCCTTTGCCCATCAGCGCATTATCGACATGCGCGCCATATTGCCCGCCAACCTCGGTCTTGCTGATAATCAGCGGGGAGAACCGCCGGGGCTGGGCTGCGGCTTTGATCACAGTGTTTTCGGCGATGATCGGCAGCAATTCATCCTGCACCCGGCGCCCGGCGGTGGTGCCCATCGCGGCTTGCAGGTTGCGCTTCACCTGACGCGCAACCCCGCCCGCCGTCTCACGCCCGTCGCGCCATTCGAGCAGGTCGATGCGCGCGCGCAAGGCGGCAAGGTGTTCAACATTGCTGAGCGCATTGATGACAAGGATCATGAGAAGCAGGCCTAGCGCCAGACGCGCGGCATGAAAAGCGCACGGTGAGTGCTGCCATGGCTTCAGCGGCGCCGAATGCCCTCAGCGAGCAAGCGATTGATCCCCGCCGCGACGTCTTCTGGCGGCAGTTCGGACTCACCCCATACGACATAGCGCAGGCCCGCAAACACGTTCATTCCCATCACCGCCCAAGCCTCAAGCTCTCCCAGCCCCTCGCGCAATTCACCGCTGGCCGTTCCGGCGCGCAAGCGATCGGCGATGCGATCGGCGATGGTTTCGTAGTGCTGACGGTAGCTGGCGGGATCGACGAATTCCGCTTCGTCGATGATGCGGTAGATTTCCTTGTGTTCCGCTGCGAACCGCAAGAATGCGGCGAGCGCCGCCCGCTCAATCTCCAGCGCGCCCATGTCGTCAGAAAGTGCTGAACGCGCGCTGGTGCGCACTTTCTCGCTCATGTCGGCGACCAGCGCGCGGAACAATGCGTCCTTGCTGTCAAAATAGGTGTAGAAGCTGCCCAGCGCGACGCCTGCACGGCGGGTGATCGAACTGACCGAGGCTTCGTGAAAGCCTTTCTCGCCAAACTCCTCCGCCGCCGCATCAAGCAGCTTGCGTAGCGTCCGTCGTCCGCGATCGGTGCGCGGGGTTTTGGCATCGGGCACAGCGCCTTTGGTCAGCATTCGGTCGCTCTCCTTGTATCTGCAACCTGTGTCCTGCTCGCATGACTGTTGCCCATTGGCACCTCCCTCGAACCATTCGCTACGCTTGCATCACATGGCACACAAGTCCTAACTTGAAACATGGTTCAACTTTCAATATCAAGTTGGCGATTGAGGGTGAGGAGAGGAACAAAACCCATGACCAATATGCTTTGCCACCGTGCGCTGCTGCTTGCCGGATGCGCCGGAATTGCCACTTTTGCCGCCCCTGCTCATGCTCAGGAGGTCGCCGACACTGCCACCAGCGTCAGCGAACGGGCCGAAGACGGCGTGATCATCGTCACCGCGCGCCGGCGCGAGGAACGCATGATTGACGTGCCGCTGTCGATCACCGCGCTGACCGGGGAAGCGCTGGAAAAGCAGGGCATTCAGGATATCACCCAGATCGGCCAGCAGGTGCCCAACATCACTCTGGAGGTCAGCCGCGGCACCAACACCACGCTTTCTGCCTTTATCCGCGGCGTGGGTCAGCAGGATCCTGTCGCCGGGTTCGAAGCGGGCGTCGGCCTGTATGTCGATGACGTATATCTTAACCGTCCGCAGGCTGCCGTGCTTGATGTCTATGATGTGGACCGCATCGAAGTGCTGCGCGGGCCGCAGGGCACGCTCTATGGCCGCAACACCATAGGCGGCGCGATCAAATACGTTACCGCCAAATTGCCCGATGACACCAGCGTGAAGATTCGCGGCACCTATGGATCGTATGATCAGGCCGATCTGATCGTCACTGCGTCCACGCCGATCACCGACAGCCTCAAGATCGGCGCGAGCGGGGCGCGGCTGTCGCGCGGCGGGTTTGGCGACAACCTCACGCTGGGCACCGAGAATTACAACAAGGACGTTTGGGCCGCGCGCGGCACGCTTGAATTCAACAACGGGCCGGTGTTCATCCGCCTGTCGGGCGATTACGTGAAGGACAACAGCGAAGCCCGACAGGGCCACCGCCTGATCCCCGGCCAGCTGAGCGGCGCACCCGTGCTTGACGATGTGTTTGATACCCGCGCGGGTCTCAATATCGTCGATCAGGAAGTCGAAGCTTACGGCGGCGCGCTCAACATCGCGGTCGAAGTCAGTGACACGATCACGCTGAAATCAATCACTGGCTACCGCGAGGATTCGTCAACCACACCGATCGATTTCGACAGCCTGCCCGCAGTCGATCTTGATGTGCCTGCGCTCTACGACAACGAACAGTTCAGCCAGGAATTGCAGCTTTTGTATGAAAGCGACAATCTGTCGGGCGTAGTGGGTTTCTACTACCTTGATGCCAGCGCCTTCACCGCGTTTGACGTGGCGCTGTTCACCACCCTGCCCGGCCTGACCGCGCAGACGTTGGGCGATGTCGATACCGAAACCTGGTCAGTCTTTGGCGATTTTACTTATGACCTGACCGATACGGTCAGCGTGTCAGTGGGCGGGCGCTATACTAATGACCAGCGCACCAGCCGGGTGCTGCGCACCACCTTCCTCGGCGGGTTTTCCGATCTGTTTGGCGGGGCAGGCTTCCCGATTGCGGTGACCAGCGATTTTAATGGCAGCCGGACGTTTGAAGATTTCAACCCGCGCGCGTCGATCAGCTGGCAGCCCAATGCCAATCACAACCTCTATTTCACCTATTCGCAGGGATTCAAAGGCGGCGGGTTTGATCCGCGCGGCCAGACCACGGCCTGCCGGAACAGCGCAGGCGGGGCCTGCACCGAGCAGGAAGTGTTCGATTTCATGAGTTTCGATCCTGAAAAGGTCGACAGCTTCGAACTCGGCTGGAAAGCATCATTGTTCGATAACCGGGTGAACATCAGCATCGCCGGGTTCCTCGGCCAGTATGATAATGTCCAGATCCCCGGATCGGTCGGGTTCGACGGCGATAATGATGGCACCAATGAAAGCTTTATCGGCATCACCTCCAACGCCGCCAGCGCCGATGTCAACGGGATCGAATTTGAAGGCAATGCACTGATCGGAAAGGATTTTGCCGGTGAAGGCAGCCGGTTCAGCATCAACTGGTCGCTGGGCTATCTCGATGCCAAGTTCAACACCTTCATCGACGCATTCGGCGTGGACGTTGCCGACCAGCGCGTGTTCCAGAACACCCCCGACGTCACAGCGCATATGGGGTTCAACATGGGCGTGCCGGTGGCCAGCGGGGTGGTGGACCTGATCGGGCTTGCCTCGCTGCGGTCGGATGCCAGCCAGTTTGAAACACGCAACGCGTTCCTCGATCAGGATGGGTTCGTGCTGGTCGATGCCAGTGTGGTTTACACCGCGGATAGCGGATTGTTCTCCATCGGCGTTCACGGCAAAAACCTGTTCGACAAGGAATATATCGTTTCCGGTTTTAACTTCGTGGCGGGCGGGGTTGGCGGTGCGCCGTTCATCCCGACGCTGGGCCGCGAAGGCACGCTGACCGGGTTCTTCGGCGATCCGCGCCGGGTGTTCGTAACCGCGCAGGTCAATTTCTGAACTCTGTCCGGCGGGCGGATGGGCGATATGCCGATCCGCCCGCTGGCTTTATTCCGTATCCGATGTGCTCTCTTCAGCCTGCTGGCGTTGGTCGAGAAAACGTTTGGCGACATAACCGCCGACACCCAGCGCCACCATTGCCGGAAAGCTGAAGCGCGAAACCACGAACGGCACCGCCGTCGCCACAAACGCGCCGGTTGCGCCGCCAAGCGCAGGATGCCCCTTGGCCACGCGAGCGCCAATCGCAGCGCCAATCATTTTGCGGATCATATCCATTTCCTCCTGTTATCTGAACGGTGGGCGAGGCTGCCCGGTTCCCCGGCTTTTGCACCTTCCCTTGATCGGCCTGAACAGGCATAGCGCCGCGTCATGCATGATATCAAATGGATCAGAGATAATCCGACAGCCTTTGATGCCGCCCTGGCGCGGCGCGGGGCCGATCCGCAGGCCAATGCGCTGATCGCGCTCGACGAAGAACGCCGCGCGGTGATGACGCAGGTGCAGGTCGCGCAAAGCCGCCGCAACGAAGCGTCAAAACTGATCGGTGCGGCAATGGCCAAGGGTGACAAGGACGCAGCCGAGGCGCTGAAGGCCGAAGTTGCTTCGATCAAGGACGCAATGCCCGCTTTGGAGGCGCGCGCTGATGAATTAGCCGCAAAGCTGAAAGAAGCGCTGGAGATCATCCCCAACCTGCCCGCCGACGATGTGCCCGATGGCGCAGGCGAGGAGGATAATGTCGAGGTTGCCCGCTGGGGCACCCCGCGAGAGTTCGACTTCACGCCGCGCGAACACGCCGATATTGCCCCTGCCCTCGGCATGGATTTTGAAACCGGGGCGCGGCTTTCGGGCGCGCGCTTCACCTTCCTGCGCGGCGACGTGGCCCGCCTGCACCGCGCGCTTGGGCAATTCATGCTCGACGTCCAGACCCGCGAGCACGGCTACGAAGAATGCAACCCGCCGGTGCTGGTCAAGGACGAGGCGATGTATGGCACCGACAAGCTGCCGAAGTTCGCGGGGGATAGCTTTAACACCCATCTGAACTACTTAGAGTTCTTCGCTGGGCAAATTGGCAAAGCATATGAGGCTCTGGAGCAAGCTGAAGGACCAGCTTTGCTTTGGACTGAAAGCGGAGCCCTTGATCGTCAGAAATTCATCACGCGATGGTTGGAGCAAGCTGACGTTGGTGGAATGACCCAGCGCTGGCTCATCCCCACCAGCGAAGTCCCCCTCACCGCCAGCGTGATGGGCGAATTGCTCGACGAGGCCGCCCTGCCCATGCGCCTCACCGCACTTACGCTGTGCTTCCGCTCCGAAGCGGGTGCGGCGGGGCGCGATACGCGGGGTTTCATTCGCCAGCACCAGTTCGAAAAGTGCGAACTCGTCAGCATCGTGCGGCCCGAAAACTCCGAGGCTGAGCACCAGCGCATGGTGCGCGCCGCTGAAACGATCCTCGAACGCCTGAACCTGCCCTATCGCAAGCTGCTACTCTGCACCGGCGACATGGGCTTTGGCGCGCGCAAGACCTATGATCTGGAAGTCTGGCTGCCCGGACAGGGCGCTTATCGCGAAATCAGCTCCTGTTCGAACACCGGTGATTTTCAGGCGCGGCGGATGAACACCCGTTATCGCGTTGCAGGGGAGCAGAAAAAGACCGAATTCGTCCACACCCTCAACGGCTCGGGCCTCGCGGTCGGGCGCACGCTGGTGGCGGTGATCGAAAATTGCCAAAACGCGGATGGCAGCGTGACCGTGCCTGACGCATTGCTACCCTATATGGGCGGGGTGAGCGTTATCTCGCCCAATTGACCTTAATTCGTCACCCTGAACTTGTTTCAGGGTCCATCTTGCCCCACCAAACCGCGCGCGAAAGGACAAATGGATGCTGAAACAAGTTCAGCATGACGAAGTTGGAGGTGAGGCATGAGAATCCTCCTCACCAATGACGACGGCGTGCACGCCCCCGGCCTCAAGGTGCTGGAGGAAATCGCGCGCCAGTTTTCCGATGACATCTGGATCTGCGCCCCGTCAGAAGAACAATCGGGCGCGGGCCATTCGCTTACGCTGACGCGCCCGGTTCGGCTCAACACGCTGGGCGAACGGCGTTTTGCTGTTACCGGCACGCCGACCGACAGCGTGATGATGGGGCTGCGCACGGTGATGCCATCGCCCCCCGATCTGATCCTGTCCGGCGTCAACCGCGGGGCGAACCTGGGCGATGACATTACTTATTCCGGTACCGTCTCCGCCGCGATTGAGGGCGCGCTGGCGGGTATCCGATCGGTTGCCTTCAGCCAGGTCTATGCCCGCGAAGGCATGGGTTATGACGTGCCGTTCGGCGCGGCGCGCGAATGGGGGACGAAGGTGCTGGCTCCGCTGATCGATGCGCCGCTGGCCGAACGCACGCTGATCAACGTCAATTTCCCCGCGCTCCCGCCAGAACAGGTCAAGGGCATCCGCGTGGTGCGCCAGGGCTTCCACGATTATTCGCGCGGCAGCATCGTCGAAGGGCGCGACCCGCGCGGCTATCGCTATTTCTGGTTCGGGCTGGATCCGATCGAACACACGATGGATCACGGCACCGATCTGGAAGCAATTGATGATGGCTATGTCGCGGTGACGCCGTTGCAGCTTGATCTGACCCATTATTCGACCATCGGCATCCTTGCCGAACGGTTCGCGGATTAAAGGCAGAGGCGAGCCGATGGCTACGGACAAACCGACGCGCAACCCGTTCAAGCGCAAGGCAAAGCTGGCTGATCAGTTTCAGCCGCTGCGACGCGCGGTCAGGATCCCCGTTTGGGGCGATGTCGGCCTGAGACTTGGCCTGGCGTTCGGGCTGCTGGGGATGGTCATCCTGATCCACTGGCTGGACCGCGATGGGCTTGTCGACCATGTCGATGGCCACATCAGCTTTCTCGATGTGGTCTATTTCACCATGATATCGGTCACTACCACAGGCTTTGGTGACATTGCCCCGGTCAGCAATTCGGCGCGGCTGGTCGAAGCGGTGATCGTCACCCCGGTGCGGATCGCGGTGCTCTTTATCTTCGTGGGCGCGGCCTACGATTTCGTTATCAAACGCAGCTGGGAGAAATGGCGTATGGCCCGCATACAGGAACAGCTGAGCGATCACGTGGTGGTGCTGGGCTACGGCGTATCCGGATCGCAGAGCGTGGGTGAGCTGATCGAACGCGGCATTGATCCGCGCCGGATCGTTGTGGTCGAACCGAGCGAGGATCGGCTGGCCGAGGCTGAGAAGCTGGGCGTGAACGTGATGGCCGCCGATGCGACACGCGACGAAACGCTGAAAGCGGTGCGCATCGCCGAGGCGCAAAGCGTGCTGGTATCAGCCGGGCGCGATGATACCTCGATCCTGATCGTGCTGACCGTGCGCCACCTCGCGCCCGATGTGCCGATCAGCGTAGTGGTGCGCGCCGATGACAATGAATTGCTGGCCCGGCAGGCGGGGGCAAACAATGTCATCAACCCGGTGCGATTCACCGGGCTATTGCTAGCGGGCAGCGTCAAAGGCGCACACATTGCCGATTACCTTGCCGATCTCGCCAGTGTTAGCGGGCGGGTACAACTGGTCGAACGGGTGGTGAGCGAGGCCGAGTGCGGCTTGCCGATCACCGATCTGAAAACCGGCGGTCAGGGTCTGCGCATCTACCGCAATGGCCGCGCCATCGGCTTCTGGGAGGACGAATGCCAAACGCTCCAGCCGGGCGATGTGGTGGTGGAAATCGTCCCGACCATTGGCAACGAAGGCGATGAACCGATCTGATCCAAGATCAGCGAAACATCCGAACCGCTCCGCCCATCGCTGCCATGCCTGCCAGCCGGGCGCTCAGATGACGTAGTTGAATTCCTCGGCGTCGGGCGAAGGCTTGCGGCCACGCATTTCCGCATCGAGCTGCACAACGGTGCGGCTGGCCGTCTTAACGAACAGGCCCGGAACCACGGCATGGGCCATGCAGGCAAACCCGCCGATTACCATTCGCCAGCCAAAGCTCATCGCGGTGCGGGCGTGCTGGCCATAGGTTTCGCCAATGGAACGCGGATGTTCGGTAAAGAGCTTGGTGATCATCCCGCTTTAATGCCCGTTGAACCCGATCCCCGTCAAGCCTGCGAGGATGCGGAACACTGGCCTTTGGGCCGCAAGAGCGAGGATATTCTGGCGCGATGTGCGCACAAGGTGTAGGGGCGCGCCGATTATGACCACAGCTCCCACCACAAAGCCCACCGTTCTGGCCGAACAGAAGCGCATCGGTATGGTCAGCCTTGGCTGTCCCAAAGCGCTCGTCGATTCCGAACGTATCCTCACCCGGCTGCGCGCCGATGGCTATGCGATGAGCGCCGATTATGCCGGTGCCGACGTGGTGCTGGTCAACACCTGCGGGTTCCTCGATTCGGCCAAGGAAGAAAGCCTCGCCGCGATTGGCGAGGCTATCGCTGAAAATGGACGCGTGATTGTGACCGGCTGCATGGGCGAAGAAGCCGACGCGATCCGTGCCGCGCATCCGAGCGTGTTGGCGATCACCGGCGCGCACCAATACGAAGCCGTGGTCGAAGCCGTGCACACCCACGCCCCGCCCAGCCAAGGCCCGTTTGTCGACCTGATACCACAGCCGGATATCAAGCTGACCCCGCGCCATTATAGTTATCTCAAGATTTCCGAGGGCTGCAACCATTCCTGCGCGTTCTGCATTATCCCGCAATTGCGCGGAAAACTCGCCAGCCGCCGGATCGATGCGTGCTTGCGTGAAGCGGAAAAGCTGGTCGCGGCGGGTACCCGCGAGCTGTTGGTGATCAGTCAGGATACCAGCGCCTATGGCGTCGATATCCGCCACGAACCGCGCCTGTGGAAGGGCCGCGAAGTGCGCGCTCACATGACCGATCTGGCGCGCGAATTGGGCGGGCTGCGCACGCCCGAAGGCACCGCGCCGTGGGTGCGGCTGCACTATGTCTATCCCTATCCCCACGTCGATCAGGTCATCCCGTTAATGGCCGAAGGGCTGCTGACGCCCTATCTCGATATCCCGTTTCAGCACGCCGCGCCCAAGGTGTTGAAGGCGATGAAGCGCCCCGCGAACGAGGCAAAGGTGCTCGAACGGCTGAAATCGTGGCGCGCCATCTGCCCCGATATCGCGATCCGCAGCTCTTTCGTGGTTGGCTTTCCCGGAGAGACCGAGGACGATTTCCGCTACCTGCTCGATTGGTTGGAGGAAGCCCAGCTTGATCGGGTCGGCGCGTTCCGGTTTGAACCGGTCGCAGGCGCGGCGGCCAATGACCTGCCCGATCCGGTGCCCGAAAGCATCAAGGAAGAACGCTACGCCCGGATCATGGAGGTGAGCGAACGGATCAGCGCCGCCAAGCTTGCCGCCAAGGTCGGTCGCAGCTTGCCTGTCATCATCGACGATGTTGGCGAACCGGACGAGGATGGCGACATAGGCGCGACCGGCCGCAGTCGGGCGGATGCGCCTGAGATCGACGGCGCGGTGTATTTGCGCAACGTGCCCGAAACCCTTGCCCCCGGCGATATCGTCACCGCCATGATCGAGGACGCCGACGCGCATGATCTGTTCGGGGTTATACGGGCGAAATAATCGACAATATTTGACGTCGGATACTTTCTCCAGCTTATTATATCATTAGTGCAGGTTGTATTTTCGCCAGTCATCACCATTTAGAGACCAAGCTTAGGCTCTCTCAATATTCATCGGTATTCCCCTTTGTCGATTGAACGCCAGCCCGACATGCCTTTGCGGTCGGTCGGCAAGAAAGGATTATACGATGAAAAAGTTCACCGAAATTGCGACTTTTGCTCTTCTGACGATGGGCTTGGCCGCTTGTGCGGGGTCAGCGAGTTCATCGATGAACGCGGGCGAACGCATCTCCGAGCGCGGCGGTGAAATTACGCAATATGGCAACGCTTGGTCTTCCGGAGACAAATCGGTTCGCGATGGCGAAAAGCTGAGCGCGAAAAGCAGCGACAGAATCGCCGACGCCCGCAAGAAACTGGCCAAGGCCGAGGCCGACCAGTCCAAGGCGCAACAGATGATCGCCGACGGCAAGATTGCGATGCGACAATCCGAAGCCGATTATGCTGCGGCCCGCGCTGGCCCGGCTGCGACGACCATTCCGCAGTAAGGCGGAACGCATTTTCGCGGCGCGGCGGGCGCGGGTCGGGCAAACACGGGCATTAACCCCCGCCCTCGCGCCGTCCCCGCAAGGGACGCGGGATGGTTAACGTCTGGTAACGTTGCGGATAAGGCGGCATAATTGCGGGCATGAGGACGATTCTTGCACTCCCGCTCGCTTTGGCTGCAGTTGCCGCGCTACCGATGCTCGCCGCCGCGCAGACCAGCGCAGGCCACACCGCCGAATCCGCACAACTGATCGCAGCGCGCGCTTCGGATGCGTTTGAACGGATTGATCCCGACGCCGAAATGCCGCTTGGCGATGACAGCGTGACGGCTGGCCTGGCCGGAGCCTCGCGCAACCCGGCGGTGCGGATGATCGCAAACGAGATGGTGCAACCGCTTCCCAAACCAGCGGCCACCCCCACCCCTTCTGCTGTCAGCAAAAACGATCCTTTCGTGATCAAGTCGATCCTGCCGATCGAAGGTTCGATCCGTTATGGCGACTGGTTCTGGGATGAAAGCGCTGCGCCCAAGGCAGGCAAGTTGGTCGTGACCGTCGATCTGGAAGCGCGCGTAATCAGCGCGTTCCGCGATGGGCACGAAATCGGCACGGCGGTCGCCCTGCTCGGCACGCAGTCACACCCCACGCCGCTCGGCACTTTCCCGATCCTGACCAAGGAGAAGGACAATATCTCGGAAAAATACAACAACGCCCCGATGCCACACACCTTGCGGTTGACGTGGGATGGAATTGCGATCCACGGTTCGCCGGTGATGAATGGCTATGCCAGCCACGGCTGCGTCGCTGTGCCCGATGAATTCGCTGCCAAGCTGTTCGCTGCGGCCAAACGCGGGGACAAGGTCATCATCACCCGCGGCAAGATGGTGAGCGTGGGCGACAAGGTGCTGTAACCCAAACGGAGCGGTAACCCCGCACCTGTTTTCAGTGCGCAGCGTTCCTCGGTGGTTCACGGCGGAAGCGCCAAACGCGCATCATCACCCCCACTTTCTCGACCCGCTCAACGCCAGCCTGAGCCAGCACCCCGCCGATTGAGGCGTTGTTGCCCTGCCATAGCCGATCCCACGCCCGCGCTGCCTCCGCCCGTGTGGCATGGCCGCCCAGCGCGGCGATAATACGCACCAGCGTTTCAATCCCCACCACCCGCGGCGCATTGGCGCAATAGGAATAGACCGGCGCACCGGGCGCAGTGTCATCACGCATCACCATCTCATGCCAATCGCATTCGGCATACCAATCAATCGCCTGCCAGCTTTCGGCCAAATGTGCTGCGCTTGCTGCCAGTTGCACCGGATCAAGCCAGCCTGCCGCCTCGGCCAGTCGTGCACGCATCTGCACCCGGTCAAAATCGGGATTGGCGTTGGAGGGATCGCTGGCCGGGGTGATACCGCAGGCAGCAACCATCTGCGCCAACTCCGCCTTGCGCCAGCCCAGCAGCGGGCGCAGCAGCGCAACCTCGCTGCCGACAATTGTGTTGCGGGCGCGCACGCCCGCGAGCCCTGCCAAACCGCTGCCCCGGTTGAGCCGCATCAGCAGGGTTTCGGCCTGATCATCGGCGTGGTGCGCGGTGGCGACTGCGCCCAGCCCGATATCCCGCGCCCAGCCTGCCAGCGCGGCATAACGCGCCTCACGCGCACGGGCCTGCACATTGCCGGGGGCAAGATCGACCCGCAGCGCGGTGAAAGGAATGGCGCGTTCGCTCGCGATCCGTTCGACCAGCGCCACCTCGCCAGCCGCTTCGGGCCGCAATCCGTGGTCAATGCTGGCTACCGCGATCTGACCAGGCAAGGCCGCATGGGCGAGCAGCAGCAGCGCCAGACTGTCCGGCCCGCCCGACACCGCCAAACCCAGCGGGCCATCACGCTCTGCCTCAGGCCACAGCGCCGCCAGATCAGCGGCGAAGCGCGCGGTCAGCGCTGGCGCGGGTTCGCTTAGCTGCACGTCACCTTGGCGCGGTTGGCCTGATACTCATCGGCCAGCCGCCCGGAAGCGATCAGCGGATAGGTTTCGGCGAATTCGGCCAGCGCGATGCAGGCCCGCTTGGTATCCTTCATCGCGATCATCGACGCGCCAAGATAAAGCAGGCTGTCAGCCGCGCGGTCACCGTTCTTGTTCGCCTGATAGTTGCGCAGGAACCAGCGCGCGGCATCCTCCGGCAGGTTGTCATCAAGGAACGCGCGGCCCAGCAAGTTGCGGCCAAAACTGATGCGCGAATGGGTGGGGTATTGCTCGACGAACTTGGTCAGTTGCTGGCGCGCTTCGGGATAGAAGCCCGCGTTCCACAGACGAAAGCCATAGGAATATTCGTCATCACCGGCATCGGCGGTCTGCGGTTTGGCAATTTCCTGCACGGCGGCAAGGCGGCTTGCGCTGGGCGCGGCAACCGGGGGCGACGCCGCTGGAGCCGAACCTGTTGGTGTCGAAACTCTGGGGGCCGAAGCCGCCGGGGTCGGAACCGGCGGGACCAAAACGGTGGTGCCAGCCGCCGAAGCCGGAGCCGGAGCCGGAGCCGGAAGGTTCATTGGAGCACCCGCCGCCGTCTCAAGCATCGCAAGCCGTGTTTCCATCTGTGACAACGCATTGGCCTGCTCTTCCGAGCGCGCGGTGAGTGTCCGCAACTGCCCTTCCAGCGCATCGAGCCGCACCAGAATATCGGTCACTGCAGTGGTCGCAGGGGCGCCAATGTTCGACGCAGTGACAGCGCCCCCCTCGGTTCCCGGCGCAATCTGCGGTTCAAAAAACCGGCCATCGGCACCGGGGAACATTTTGCGCTGCAAGGCGCGCACTTCGGACTCGATCTTGCGGATGCGCGCCTCTGCCGCATTATCCTGCGCCGCTGCGGGCACGGGCGCGGTCACAATCGTCGCCGCAGCAAGTGCCACGCCGGCAAGCCGCAATGGGAATATCCGGAACGCGGTGGTCATGGCTCGTCAGGCTCCCTGGTAATAGCCGCGCGGGTTTGCAGCGCCGCGCATGAACAGATACGGAATCCTTGCCGCGTCCCGACCGCCAAGTCGAGGGCGCGTCACACCCTAATCAACGATAAATTGCGACGCATTGCGATGATCAGTCGGGGGTGCCCTCGCCATTACCGTTATCCGAAGGCTCCGGCGACGGGGCAGGCGTATTATCGGGCGCAGGCGCTGTCGGAACTGCTGGAACCTGCGAACTGCGCGATGCGGTGACAGGGGCAGGCCGCGACGGTGCGTTCCGTATCGCAGCAGGCGCGCTGCCTGCGGCAGTCACATCCGGGGCAACCGCTTGTGCTGATGGCCCGCGCGCTAAGAGCGCTGCGGCTGAAACTTGCGCGTTTGATAGGGTCGTCGCCCGGTCTGCCAGCTTGGCAGTCGGCTTCCCGCCCACAGTGATACCCAACGCATCGGGACGTCCGGTGTTGATCCGGGGGTCGGTGGCGGTGGCCGGAACAGTCACAGTCTCACCCCGTTGCAACGTGCGTTCGAGCAGCCGTTCGCCGCCTTCCTCGTAGAGCCGCAGCCACACGCCGTCTTCGAGCGCGGTCAGCACCACGACCGCGCCCGGATCAGGCGAAGTCATCGCCGTGATCGGTTGGGCGACGGGTGCCGGCGCAGGATCAGGGGCCGGAGTGAGAAGCGAGCCAGGCTCGGTTCCCGCGCCGAAATAGGAATTGTAGAATGCAAACGCTCCGACCGCGAGCACGAGCGCCGCGATCGCCCCCGCCCACGCCAGCCCTGCCGAAGGCAGCCGCGCCGGGTCGCCCGGTTCCATCCCCGATCCAGGCACCGCGCGGCGCATCGTGCCATCGGCAAGTTCCGATCGCACCGCATCGGTGATCTTGACTGGGTCGAGGCCTACAGCTTTAGCAAAGGTGCGTGAAAAGCCGATCGCATAGGCGCGCGAAGGCAATGCCTCGAATTGCCCGGACTCGATAGCCTGAAGGTGACGCACGGGAATCCGGGTTTCAGCCGCGACTTGCGCCAGATCGACCTGCAGCGCTTCACGCGCGGCGCGCAATTGCGCCCCCGCCCCGACGCTGGGGGTTTCGCCAGCGCCATCTGCGCTTTCGTCGTGCTCGCTATCCATGACCCGGGTCCGCGCCTTCTGCCGAGGCTGTGAGTGTGAATTTACCTGAATTGCCCTTTGGTGGGACTCGCCTGTTGCAGGGGGGTCTGTCAAGCATTGCACGTGCGGGGCGGCGCGTGCAGCACTCGCTCAGCCGCATTAGCAATCAATCATATTCGATTTCGCGCGCATCGGCCCATGCTGACAGTTCGGTGCGCAGGTTGCAGCCGGGGTCAGCCAGCCAGCCGGTCATTGCTGCTGACAGTTCGGCAAGATCGATCTTGCGCACCAATTCCTTGATCGGGCCAACCGCCGCCGGGGTAATTGATAGGCGGCGATAACCGATCGCCATCAACGCCAGCGCCTCCAGCCTGCGCCCGCCCATTTCGCCGCACACCCCGATATCGACGCCGCTGCCGATGCTCGATTGCATAACCCGCCGCAGGAAGCGGATGATCGAGGTGCTGAGCCAATCATAGCGTTCGGCCAGCTTGGGATTGGCGCGGTCAGCGGCAAACAGGAACTGGGTAAGATCATTGGTGCCTATCGAGAGGAAACTGAGGCGCGGCAGCAGCAGGTCGAGCACTTCAGCCAGCGCCGGAACTTCCAGCATCGCGCCAAAGTGAATGCGTTCGGGCAACAGCTTCTTTTTCGCGCGCAGGTAAGCGAGCTGTTCGTCAAACACCGCCTTGGCGGCGTCAAACTCCCACGGTTCGGACACCATCGGGAACATCACGTACAGCGACCGTCCAGCCGATGCCTCAATCAGCGAACGCGCCTGAACCTTCATCAACCCTTCGCGTTCCAGCGCAAGCCGCAGGGCGCGCCAGCCCATCGCCGGGTTTTCATCCTGCTCGGCGATTTCCGAGGCGAGATAGGGCACCGACTTGTCACCCCCGATATCAACCGTGCGGAAGATCACCGGCTTGTCGCCAGCCGCCTCCAACACGTCACGATAAAGCCGGGTCTGGCGGTCGCGCTGCGGCAGCGTGGCGGAGACGAGGAACTGGAATTCGGTGCGGAACAGGCCGACCCCATCCGCGCCCGTCATCGCGAGCGAGCTCATATCATCGCGCAGGCCAGCGTTGATCATCACCTGAATGCGGGTGCCGCAGCGTGTGAACGGTTCGACATCGCGCAGCGACGCATAGGCCGCCTGTTTTTCGCGCGATTTGGCAAACCGCGCCTGAAACGCATCGGCAATCTGCGGCAGCGGGCGCACGATGGCAGTGCCTGCACCTGCATCAAGCAGGATCTCGTCGCCTTCGCGGATGGTGGCACGCACGCCTTTCGTGCGGCCAATCACCGGCACGTTCATGGCGCGGGCGACGATCACCACGTGCGCGGTAAGCGAGCCTTCTTCAAGGATCACGCCCTTCAATCGCCGCTTGTCGTATTCGAGCAATTCCGCCGGGCCAAGATTGCGCGCGATCAGGATGGTATCACGGCGCAGCCCTTGCGAGGCTGCGGTGCCGACCTGACCTGAAACCGTGCGCAACAGGCGGTTCGCGAGATCCTCGAGATCGTGCATCCGGTCTGCCAGCAACGGATCGTCGATCTCGCGCATCCGCATCCGTGTGTGTTGCTGCACGCGTTCAATGGCCGCTTCGGCGGTCAGGCCGCTATCGATCGCCTCGTTTATGCGCCGCGACCAGCCTTCGTCATAGGCGAACATCTTGTAGGTTTCGAGCACCTCTTCGTGTTCGCCGCCGACGCCGAATTCGGCCTGACTGGCCAGCGTGTCGATCTGTTCGCGCATCCGGTCAAACGCGCGGTAAACCCGCTGACGTTCTGCCTCGACATCCTCGGCCATGACCTGAGTGATCTCGACACGCGGTTGATGATAGACGGCAAACCCGGCCCCCAGCCCTTTCACCAAAGTCAGGCCAGTCAGGGTCTGCGGCCCGGTCTGTTCCTGCGTCAGCCCGCGCGCTTCTTCTTCGTCGACCAGTTCGGCATTGGTGATCAGTTCGGACAGCACCATTGCAGTGGTCTGGAGCGCCTCGATTTCGATGTCTTCGTAACGGCGCGGCTCGACATGCTGGACACACAAGACGCCCACCGCACGTTCGCGGTAAACAATCGGTACGCCAGCAAAGGAGTGGAACTTGTCTTCCCCGGTTTCAGGGCGGTAGAGAAAGTCAGGGTGCGCCTTGGCTTCAGCCAGGTTGAGCGTATCAACCTTCTGCGCGATCACGCCGGTCAGCCCCTCTCCAACGGCCATGCGGGTTACGTGTACCGCGCCCTGATTGAGGCCGCGGGTGGCGAAGAGTTCGAGCATGCCTTCGCGCAGCAGGTAAATTGAGCAAACCTCGCTCGACAGGCATTCGCCGATGATTTCGACCACCTGATCCAGCTTGGCCTGCGCGTGCAGGCGCGATGCCATGACTTCGGTCAGGCGGGTGAGTATCTGGCGGGCGGCAGCGGCAGCAGTCATGGAAATATTGGCTTAGGCACTCCGTTGGGTAAATGCAAAAGCGCAGATCACGTCTGCCACCGCCTAGCTGATGCGCAGCGATCAGTGGCTGGCAATTTCTTCCTTCAATCGCAATTTCTGCTTCTTGATCGCCTGGATCATCGCGGTGTCGGGCACAGGCCTTGCCATTTCATCGCGCAGGCGAGCTTCGAGGCCGGCGTGCTTGCTGTGAAGGGCGTGGAGGTGGGAAGACACTGCGGTCGATGCCATATTGCGTTCTCCTTGCATGCGGGGGGATGCCCCCGGAACAGGCGACTCGGCACAAACACGGCCGGGCCGCAGGTTCCATTGAAACCATATTGAGCCTGCCTTGCAAAGCCCTGATGGACTGCAAATCGATGCAACCGCGCTTTGCTGAGATGAACCGACATTCGGCCACCACCCCCGCGCCAAGGTGGAAAATGTGCGAGGCACCTTATCGAATCGCACGCGAACGCGTAGCGGGGCCAATGATTACGCGAATGTCAGGCCAGCAGGCCGACGCAGCGCAGAAGGGGATTAAGGATGACTGAGCAGGAACTCAGGAAAAATCTTGAGCTGCTCAAGACCGAGCATCGCGACCTTGACGCCGCGATTGCCGCCTTGACCGAGGCTGCGCTTGGCAGTTCATCTGCCGATCAATTGCAGATTGCCCGCCTGAAGAAGCGCAAACTGCGGCTGAGAGATCAGATCGCGATCATCGAAGACACGCTGCTGCCCGACATTATTGCGTGATTGCCGCCGCCGGCGGCATGGTTATCAAGTGGTGAAAATTGTTCCGTGCCGGGACGTTTGCAAAAATTGCTTGGAAAGTAACCATACCATAGTGGCGGGCCGCCCTCACCCGGCGTAATCTGGCGCACACCATGACCCGAACCACCAGTCTGTCCCGCCCGATCATTGAGGCGCTCTATACCGAAGCACTTGTGCTTGCTGATGAAGTCCGCGCGGTGTTCGCCTGCGGCACGCGCCCTGCGGCAATTGGCGAGGATACCTATATCCGCCTCGCGCTCTCCACCGAAGGGCTGAAAACCACTACCCGCATGATGCATCTGCTGGCATGGCTGCTGAATCAACGCGCGCTGATTTCAGGCGAACTCAGCGAAAATCAGGTGCGTCTGCACGGCGCATTGCCGCCTGATCGCGGTTCGGACGAAAACCAGCTCGCGTTGCTCGAACCCGAAACCCGCGAACTGATCGCCGACACCCAAAAGCTGCATCAACGCATCGCCCGGCTGGACGAGGCGTGGCGGCAACATTTTGAACTGGCCTCACCCGCGCGCGCATTTCAGGAACGGATCGGGCGCGAATTCGGGCGCAATATCGGGTAGGTTAATCAAGCAGCGGCCATCGCTTTTCGCCACCTCTTCAACCGTTCTTCGCGCACCCCGGCTGCCAGCTGCGGGGTAAACCGGGCAAGCTCGCCGCGCATCGCCTCTGCCGCTGCATCAAGGCTGGGATATAGCCCCGCCCCGGTCGCCGCCAGCATTGCTGCGCCGAGCGCGGTCGTCTCGACAAAACCGGGCCGTTCAACCGTGATCCCCAGCATATCGGCCAAATCCTGCGCCATCCAACTATTGGCCGCCATGCCGCCATCGATCCGCAAGGCCTGCCACGCCGCTCCATCGGCAGCGAAGGCAGTGGCAAGATCATGCGTCTGATGCGCCATCGCCTCCAATGCCGCGCGGGCCAGATGCGCCTTTCCGCTGGAAAAGCTCAGCCCCGCAATCACCCCGCGCGCATCGGCCCGCCAATGCGGCGCGCCAAGGCCCGACAGCGCGGGCACAATCACCACGCCGCCGCTATCGGGAATCGACCGGGCGAGCGCCTCGGTCTCTGCGGCCACATCAACAATGCCGAGCGAATCGCGCAGCCATTGCACCAGACTGCCCGCGACAAATACCGATCCTTCGATGGCATAGGTGCGCTTGCCGCCCAGCTGCGTCAGCACCGTACCCAGCAGGCGATTGGACGATCGCGGGATGGCTTCGCCCTGACAGGTCAGCACAAACGCACCGGTGCCATAGGTCGCCTTGGTCTGGCCGGGTGCGAGGCAGGCCTGACCGATAGTCGCCGCCTGCTGATCGCCAGCAAAGCCGGTGATCGGGATTGCTCTGCCGAACAACGCCGGGTCGGTAGCGATATCATTGCTGGCGCAGTCGATAACCTGCGGCAACGCGGCGCGCGGCACGCCGATAAGATCGCACAGTCCCGCATCGAACTGCGCGCCCTCCAGCTCCATAAGCAGCGTGCGGCTGGCGTTGGTGGCATCCGATACGTGGTGTGCACCGCCGGTGAGCTTGTAGGTCAGCCAGCTTTCCACCGTCCCGAAGGCCAGCGTCCCACGCTCTGCTGCGCCGCGCACCTCCGCCACATTATCGAGCATCCAGCGCATCTTGGTGCCGGAAAAATAGGGATCGAGCAGCAGCCCGGTGCGGCGCTGCACCTCGCCCTCGTGCCCCGCATCGCGCAGGGCGGCGCAGAACGGTTCAGTGCGGCGATCCTGCCAGACAATGGCGTTGGTCAGCGGTTCGCCCGTCGCCTTGTCCCACGCCACCACGGTTTCGCGCTGGTTGGTTATCCCGATGCAGGCAATACTGGCCGCGCCGCCTGCCTTGCTGATCACCGCCCGCGCGCAAGCAAAGCTCTTGTCCCAGATTTCGCGCGGGTCATGTTCGACCCAGCCCGATTGCGGATAATGTTGGGTCAGTGGCTCCTGCGCGCTCGTCACCAGCGCGCCGTCGGCTGCGAACAGCATCGCGCGGGTGGAGGTGGTGCCTTCATCCAGCACCAAGATGTAATCAGACATGGCCATTCCTCTCTCTCGCGTGACTTCTGCCACGTGAGACTTCATATGCAAGGGCATGGTCACGATCCCTCCCCAACCCTGGCCCACCGGCATGGCCGAAGCGGTCGAACCGCTGGTGCGCCGCGTGCTGGCGCCTAATCCTTCGCCCTATACCTTCACCGGAACCCAGACCTATGTGGTGGGCGAGGCCGACGGGCCGGATTGCGCGGTGATCGATCCCGGACCGAATGAGCCTGCGCATATGGAAGCCATCATCGCCGCTATCGCCGGTCGCCGGATGCTAGCGATCATGTGCACCCACACCCACCGCGATCATTCGCCCGCCGCAGCGCCGTTGGCCGCGCAGACCGGCGCGCCGATTGTTGGCTGCGCGCCGCTGGTGCTCGCGTCCGAACTGCCGCGCGCGGATGAAGCCTTCGATCCCACCTACGCGCCTGACCGCGTACTGGTGGATGGCGAGGGGATGCGCGGCACCGGCTGGACGCTGACCGCGGTTGCCACGCCCGGACACACCTCGAACCACCTGTGCTTCGCGCTCGAAGAAAGCGGCGCTTTGTTCACCGGCGATCACGTGATGGGCTGGTCAACCAGCGTGGTGATCCCGCCCGATGGCGACATGGGCGATTACATGGCGAGCCTCGACAAGCTGATGGCGCGCGATGATGTGCGTTACCATTCAGCCCACGGCGCGGCGATTGAAAAGCCGCGCCAGCTGGTGCGCGGCATGATCGCCCACCGCCGCCAGCGCGAGGCGCAGATTCTGCGGTTGCTGGGTGAGGCCGCGCGGCCCGTCAGCGACTTCATCCCCGCGATGTACAAAGGCCTCGACCCGCGCCTGATCCCAGCCGCCGAGATGAGCGTCACCGCGCACCTGATCGATCTGGAAAAGCGCGGGCTGGCGCGCCGCGATGACGCTGTGTGGCGGGTGGCATAACCACGCCCGCGTCCCTATATCCCCAGCAACTCTCCACGACCGGGATTTGACCGATGAGCATTGTCACCAAGAACCCCACCGGCACCGATCTGCTGGCCGAGATCGACCGTTTGCGCAAAGAGCGTAACGCGGTGATCCTCGCGCATTATTACCAGACCCCGGATATTCAGGACATTGCCGATTTCGTGGGCGACTCCCTTGAACTGTCGCGCAAGGCGGCGGCGACCGATGCCGATGTGATCGCGTTTTGCGGGGTCAAGTTCATGGCCGACACCGCCAAGATCCTCAGCCCACAAAAGATCGTGATCCTGCCCGATATGGACGCCGGGTGCAGCCTTGAAGATTCCTGCCCGCCAGAAAAATTCCGCGCTTTTCGCGAAGCCCACCCTGATCATATCGCGCTGACCTACATCAATTGTTCGACCGAGGTGAAAGCCCTGTCCGATGTGATCGTGACGTCTTCCAGCGCCGAAACCATCCTCGCCCAGATCCCGCCCGAACAGAAGATCATCTTCGGCCCGGATCGGCACTTGGGCGGCTACCTCAGCCGCAAGTTCAACCGCGAAATGCTGCTGTGGCCGGGCGTGTGCATCGTGCATGAGGCGTTCAGCGAGACCGAGCTGCTCAAGCTGAAAGAACAGCACCCCGGCGCGCCCGTCGCCGCGCACCCCGAATGCCCGCCCGCGATCATCGACCACGCCGATTACGTCGGATCGACCAGCGGCATCCTGAAATTCGCGCAGGAGTTCGAAGGCGACACCCTGATCGTCGCGACCGAGCCGCACATCATCCACCAGATGGAAAAGGCGCTGCCGAACAAGAACTTCATCGGCGCGCCGGGGGCGGACGGCAACTGTTCGTGCAACATCTGCCCCTACATGGCGCTCAACACGATGGAGAAGCTGTATGTCGCGCTACGCGATCTGGAACCGCGCATCGAGATCGAGGAAGGCATCCGCCTGAAAGCCAAACGCAGCCTCGACCGGATGCTCGAAATGGCGAGCGGGACTGTGGGGCTGGGCGATTTGGGTGAGGTGGCGTTTAGTGGGGATTGAGATGGAAAGGACGTTTCAAGAGTTGGCCTCTGCAAATGTATTTGACCTCAGCGACAAGGAAATAAAATCACTCATTGTTGAGTGTCACGAAGCACGGAAAGGCTACCTTCAGACCGTCAACCCGAACGTGACCTCGCTTACGCAACAGCTGGAGTTGGCGCAGCATGAGCTGTCGACTCGGCAATCGACAAGACTTGCAAGGCTTTCTTTGTTCATTTCGACAATCGCAATCGTCGCATCGGCTGTCGGTCTTCTTGTTTGACGCGACAAAGCAAGGCCGCCCGAGATGCCATCTTTTGCTGGCATGACGTTTTCTCTCTTTGTCACCCCAGCGAAAGCTGGGGCCTAGGGCCGCATACGGAGCTGTTTGAGGGAGGCACTTCCCATGCAACCGTCCCGCCCTAGCCGCCCTAGGTGCCAGCTTTCGCTGGCATGACGTAGTTTTCCCTCAGGCGTCAGGCGAGCAGTTTCAGATAGAGATCATCCCACGCCGGATTCTGTTTCTCAATCGCTTCAATCTTCCACATCCGCCGCCACGCCTTCATCGCCTTTTCGCGAGCGATGGCTTCTTCGATGGTGGGATATTGCTCGACATAGACGAGCCGCTTGCAGTTGAACCGCGCGGTGAAGCCGCCGCCCTTGCCTTCGCGGTGTTGAGTGGCGCGGGCCGCGATGTCGCTGGTCACGCCGATGTAAAGCACGCCGTAGCGTTTGTTGGTCATGATGTAGACGGTGCCGCCGCGTTCCATCTTGCGACGATATTGCTTAACTGCCCGAGACGCCAGCCTTCGCTGGCATGACGGATTATGCTTTGGCCCTACTCACCGCCAACGCCGCGCCCACCAGCACCATGCCAACAATATCAGCCACGCTCAGCACCTCGCCGAACGCCAGCCAGCCATAAAGCGAGGCGACAGCGGGTTGGGTCAGCAGGGCCAGCCCGATCACCAGCGGCGGGAAGTATCGCAGGGCGTAGACCATCAGCCCCTGCCCCAGCAATTGGCTGACGATGAACAGCCCCACCACCGGCGTCCAATCGGTCGGCCACACCGGCTCCCCCAGCAGCAACGCAATGGCGAGCAGCACCGGGCTGCCAAAAATGCAGACCCACACCAGCAGGCTCCACGAACCGAACACCCCGCGCGCGCGTTGCAAGGTCAGCAGGTAGACCGCGTAAAGCAGCCCGGCGGCGAGGCAGAACAGATCGCCCACCAGCGTCGCAGTCGAAATTTCAAGGCTGCGCCCCATCAGGATCGCCGCGCCTGCCAGCGCGAACACAATCGCCAGCCACTCCAGCCCCTTGGGAAGCATCCGCGCGGCGATGAAGCCCCAGAACAATAGCACGATCGACCCGGCATTGCCGAACAGCGTCGCATTGCCCAGCCGGGTCATGCCGATGCCGATATGCCAGCTCGCCAGATCGAGCGCGAATGTCACCGCGCCCAACGCCACCAGCGCCAGCGTCTTGGCCCCCATGCCGCCCAGCCGCTGCCCGTTCGCCCGCGCCAGCACCACCAGAAACGGCAGCGCGAGGAACAGCCGCCAGAACCCGGCGGAAACCGGCCCGGTATCGGCCTCCCGCACGAACCACGGCCCCAGCGCCAGCGCGATATTGCCGCCCAGCAGCGCGGCCAGCAGCAGCCAGCCCGCCGGACGCGCCAGCGTGGTCGCAAGGTCGGCGCTGACGTCTTCTTCTGGGGCCGCAACATTTTCCATCCTTGCGCACTAGCGCTGGCGGGGCCAAGTGAATAGCCAATCGAAACTGGTTTGAAAGGATTACCCACACATGCACGAAGCCTTGTTCCACCCGCTCCAGATGGGCGCGCTGACCGCGAAGAACCGCATTTTCATGGCTCCGCTCACCCGCGGGCGCGCGGCAGAGCCGATGTTCACGCCCAACGAACTGATGGCGACCTATTACCGCCAGCGCGCAGGCGCGGGCATGATCCTGACCGAAGCGACCGGAATCAGCCGCGAAGGGTTGGGCTGGCCGAGCGCGCCGGGCATATGGAGCGATGAACAGACCGAAGCGTGGAAGCCAATTGTCAAAGGCGTGCACGACGAAGGCGGCATGATCGTGATGCAGCTGTGGCACATGGGGCGGATCGTCCACCCGGTGTTCCTCGATGGCAATCCCCCGGTCTCGGCCAGCGCCACCACCGCTCCGGGCGAAGCGCACACGCCCACGGGCAAGCAGCCCTATGCCGAGGCGCGGGCGATGACGCATGAAGACATCCAGCGCACCATCGCCGATTATCGCCGCGCTGCCGAAAACGCCAAGAAGGCCGGGTTTGACGGGGTGCAACTGCACGGCGCGAACGGCTACCTTGTCGACCAGTTCCTGCGCGACGGCACCAATCTGCGCACCGATGAATATGGTGGCTCACCCGAAAACCGCACCCGCTTCATGCGCGAAGTGCTGGAAGCGTTGATCGACGTGTGGGGCGCCGACCGCGTCGGCATCCGCCTGTCGCCCAACGGCGATTCGCAAGGGACGGATGACAGCAACCCTGCGGCAACCTTCGGCGCGGCAGCCAAGGTGTGCGAGGAACTGGGCCTCGCCTTCGTCGAACTGCGCGAACCCGGCCCCGATGGCACTTTCGGCCAGACCGATGTGCCCAAGCAAAGCCCGCTGATCCGCCAAATCTACACCGGCGCGCTGATCCTCAATTCGGATTATACCGCCGAGGAAGCCGTTGCCGATGTCGAATCCGGCAGGTGCGACGCGGTGAGCTTTGGCCGCCCCTACATCTCCAACCCCGATCTCGAACAGCGGATCGCGGCGGGCGCGCACTGGAACCCGAACAAGGATGTGCCCAAGAGCTGGTATTTCCCGATCCCCGAAGGCTATGTCGATTACCCGACACTGGCCGAGGAGCGGGCCGAAGCCGCCGAGTAAGGCCTACGCCCCCGGCAGCGTCCGCTTAGGGCGCTGCCGGGGCAAAAGTTGCCGTTCTGGTAGCGACCCCGAAGTGGTCGTTTCCGCTTTTCCGTGACAGCTCCAATAGCGGATATGGCAAGGCGCATCGGCACGAGAGTGCTCGCGATTCCCATAGGATTTGGATTTAATCGCCGACGTCTCGCTTCAACTTAGTCAATTCATCAATGGCAATCTGAATATCCGCCTCATTCGTTCGCCATGAAGAGACGCTCAAACGAAAAGCTGGGCGATCTTGCCAAACTGTAGGACCAAACCATATGACGCCGCGGGACTGTGCCATTTCCCGAATAGCAACCGTCTGTGCGTCACTATCGGCGCGGACCAGCACCTGATTGATGACCACACGATTGCAAACCTCATAGCCAGCTTCGCGCAATCCTGCGGCGAGCTGTTTGGCATAGGCACAGTGGCGATCAATCATTTCCTCTACACCCGCCCGTCCCAAACTGCGGAGTGCCGCCCAGATAGGCAGGCCCCGAGGGCGACGAGAAAATTCTAGCGTCAAGTTTTTCTGCGCATCTTGGGAAGCAGTCGCATAGCTGGCATCGGAATTCATCGCGGCGGCGAGAGCATCTGAATTGCGACAAATAGCCATTGCACCATCATAAGGCGTGTTCAGCCATTTATGTCCGTCGGTCGTCCAACTGTGTGCGCCGTCCACGCCATCGGTCAAGTGACGATGGGTCCGTGAGGCCCTTGCCCAAATCCCGAAGGCGCCATCGACATGAACCCAAGCTTTGGCGGCCTTGGCGCGCTCAATCAGCGGCCGGAATTGATCGAATTCTCCGGTATTCACCTCGCCCGCCTGCAAGCACAAAATGGTGCGTTCATCCAGTGCAGGGAGGCTATCGACCAGCATGCGGCCTTGCGCATCTACGGGTACAAATTCAACATTGTTGAGCCCGAATCCGAGCAGGCGAAGTGCCTTTTTTACCGTAACGTGCGTGCTCGCTGGAACGACAACGCGGATAGTTGGCGCACCTGCCAGCCCATCAACGTCCACATCCCAACCGACGCGCAACAACAAAGACCGCCGTGCCGCCGCCAAGCAGGCAATTCCACAAGCAGTTGCGCTTGTGCCAAAGCCAACTGCGCAATCGCGTGGCAAATCCAAAATATCAAGCACCCAACGCGCTGCGATTTTTTCGACAGTTGCTGCAACCGGAGCGTTGTCAAAAGAGGAGGCGCATTGATCCCATGCAAGCGCCAGTCTTTCCGCAGCAGAGGCAACTGGCAGCGCTGCTCCGATTACGAACCCAAAATAGCGCGGGCCATTCGAAACGGCCGTCGCAGGAGAACCGACATCATCAAGCAGGGCTATGGTCTCGACGGGATCGGCTCCCGCCTCAGGCAAGCTCTCTTCAAAGCGTGCTAGTTGAGCCAAAGCGGCGGCATCGGGAAATACCCGCATTGTGCCAACCCCCGCCAAATAGCGGGCCGCACGCGCATCTGCGTCTGCCAACAGCGCCAGTTCCTGCTCAATTCGCATCACAGCCCACCGATTTCAGCGCCGAGCGCGACAATCGCGTCGTCAACGCGGTGATAGTAAGTGTACTTCCCCATCCGCTTGGGACGGATAAGACCAGCATCGGTCAACAACTTCAAATGAGCTGACGCAGTTGCCGGTGTTACGCCCAGCCTTTCAGCGATATAGACAGAACAGATGCCATCTCGATCTTTATCGCCATGGACTTGCGGTGGAAATTCACCATGCGGGTCACGCAGCCATTGAAGGATCAATAGGCGCTTTTCGTTACCGAGAACCGAGGCTTTGGTTGCTAGCATCATTGGATGACGATTAGCTAATTCTCTAATTGAGTCAATGGTCGGCTCAATATTTTTTCAAGAGCCGCCTTTCGCCTTTCCACCCAGTTTCGGTCATCCAACTCCTGCTGCCCGGCCCCTGAAAGCAGCCATTTTGCTGCGCGCTTCCCGGGGTGCGTTTGCGGGGGCAGGCTATTCGGCTGGAGCGGGGGGCGGAGCAGCGGGGGCGGCTTCGGCCTCTTCGCTTTGCGGTGCCGCCTCGCCTGCGGCTTCGGGCTGTTCGTCATCCACATCCTTTGCGCTGGGCGCTTGACGCGGGGCGAGCGGGGCTTGCGATTCGAGCTGTTCGAGCGGGATCATCGCGTCGCTGATCTCTCCGCCCAGCACCTCGCCCGTCGCCTCACCACCTTTTTCGGCAGGAGCGGCAACGTCATCCTTGCAACCGGCAAGGGCGAGGGCAACGGCAAGGATGACGGCGCGTTTCACCCACACGCCTTTCGCGCAGGCCCGCCCAGCGCGTCAAGGAAATCATCGCTGGTGGCGATCAGCGCGGCGTCCCACTCCTGCGCCGAAACACTCAGCCCTAGCCGCGCCAGACTGGTCACGCCATATTCGGCGATCCCGCAAGGCACAATCCCGCCGAAGTGGCTGAGATCAGGATCAAGGTTCACCGAAAAACCATGCATCGACACCCAGCGCCGCACCCGCACCCCGATCGCGCCGATCTTGGCCTCGCGCCCGTCAATGTCGCGCGTCCAGATGCCGACCCGGCCTTGCGCCCGCCAGCTTTCAACCCCGAAGCTGGCAAGCGCCGCAATCACCCAGCCTTCGATGGCGTGGACGAAACAGCGCACGTCTCGCCCGCGCTTGCCCAGGTCTAGAACCAGATAGCCCACCCGTTGCCCCGGCCCGTGATAGGTGTAGCGCCCACCGCGCCCGGCAGCGACGACCTCAAACCGGGGATCGACCAGTTCAGCGGGATCGGCGCTGGTGCCTGCGGTATAGACCGGCGGGTGTTCGAGCAGCCAGATCAGCTCCGCCGCCGTGCCCGCCGCCACCGCCGCGTTGCGCGCCTCCATATCGGCCAGCGCCTGCGTGTAAGGCACGGGCGCGGCACCTTGCCGCCATTCGATTGGCATTTGCGATAATGGTGCAGGAGCAGTGCTTGCCATGGCGCAGCGGTGGGGGCATTGAGCGGCGAGATCAAGAGGCGATTGCGCGTTGCCTCTTCAGCCACGGAAGGGGACGCAGCATATGGCACATCACAAACTTGATATGGGCAAGGCATGGACGCAGGCAACCGGCCTGATCGGCGCCAATCGCGACACCATTGGCGCGATTGCCGGGCTGTTTTTCTTGCTGCCCGCGCTGGGGTTGGCGTTGTTCGCGCCCGAGCTCGCCAATCCTGAGGCCACCCCCCGCCGAGCGCCGATCCGCAAGTCGCCATGCAAGCGGTTGTGGGTCAGATGACCCAGGCCTATGCCAATAACTGGCCACTAATTGTTGCGGTATCAGTGTTGCAATTCATCGGATCGCTTAGCTTGCTGGCACTGCTGACTGATCGCGGGCGGCCCACCGTGCGTGAGGCACTGATGACCGGGGTAGGCAGCCTGCCGTCGTATTTTGGTGCACAAGTACTGAGCGGAATTGCTCTGGTTCTGGCAATTACCCTGCCTCTAGCACTGTTCTTTGCAATGACAGCGCTGATCGGCTTCGTAACATTGCCACTTCCCGAGGTACTATCGCAGATCGCGGCGGTAGTAGGGATAATCACTTCAGTGCTGTTTGTAATCGTGCTGGCGATGATCGGTCTGTATGTGTTCATCAAATTTGCATTGATCGCGCCGGTAATCGCGATTGACGGGATCCGTAATCCGATCACGGCATTGGGTCGTTCTTGGCGACTTACCAAGGGTAACAGCTTGCGGATTGCGGCGTTTCTGGTGCTGCTGTTTGTTACCATCGGAATTATCGCGGCGCTGGTGACGGGCATTCTTGGGCTGGTGCTGTCCGCCCTTGGATCGCAGCTAGCAAGCATCGGCAATGGTGTGGTCAGCGCGGCGGTCAATTCTGGCCTTAGTGTGATTTTTCTGGTCGTGATCGCCGCTATCCATCGTCAACTTGCCGGACAATCGCCCGAAGGCCTCGCGGCGACCTTCGAATAGGGGCCATGCAAGCTCACCATGGCTGATACCGACCCCGAAATAGCCCGCATCGCGCAAGGCACCAAGGCAGCAGGCGCGATTCCGTCGGGGCGGATGGCGTTGCTGTTTACGGTAATGCTGGTGACGGCGGCGGGCAATACCGCGATGCAATCGGTGATGCCATCGATCGGCACCGCCTTGCAGGTGGACGACGTGTGGATCAGCCTGGCCTATAGCTGGTCGGCGCTGCTCTGGGTGGTGTGCGCCCCGTTGTGGGCGCGGCGATCGGATCGGCGCGGGCGCAAGGCGATGATGGCGCTGGGGCTGGTCGGGTTCATCGTGTCGATGCTGCTATGCGGGCTGGCGCTTTATGCCGGGCTGTCCGGCTGGCTGTCGGCGGTGTGGGCGCTGATCGCCTTCGCCGCTGCACGCAGCCTGTATGGCGGGTTCGGCAGCGCCGCGCCGCCAGCGGTGCAGGCCTATGTCGCATCGCGCACGCCGCGTGCCGAACGCACGCAGGCGCTGTCGTTGATCGCATCAAGCTTCGGGCTGGGCACGGTGATTGGCCCGGCGCTGGCTCCGTTAATGGTGATGCCGTTGCTGGGGTTCGGGCTGACCGGCCCGTTCATCTGGTTTGCGGTGATCGGGGTGGCGGCGCTGGTGCTGCTGCGCTGGCGGCTGCCCGATGATGAGCCGCAATTTGCAGCGCGCGGGCTGGCCGCCACCTATTCGAGCGGATCGGGCGCGCCGAGCGACCCGCAGGCCGCCATTGACCCGGAGGAGGAAGCCGCGACGGGCGGAGAGCCACCGCGCCTGAGCTGGTTCGATGCGCGGCTACGTCCGTGGGTGATCGCGGGCTTGTTTGGCGGCCACGCACAGGCGATGGTGCTGGGGATTTCGGGCTTTCTGGTGCTCGACCGGCTGGGCCTGCGCGAAACGCCGGCCGAAGGCGCAGGGCCGGTGGGGCTGGTGTTGATGAGCGGGGCGATTGCCACGCTGCTGGCGCAATGGGGGCTGATCCCGCGCTTCAACCTCGGCCCGCGCGCGGCGACGCTGTGGGGAATTGTCACGGCGGCGCTAGGCACGGTGATCCTGGGCGTGGCGGGCGATCTGCACACGATTGCGCTGGGCTATGCGATTGCATCGCTAGGCTTCGGGCTGTTCCGGCCCGGCACCACGGCAGGCACATCGCTGGCGGTGACGCGCGCCGAACAGGGGCAGGCGTCGGGCATTGTCGCATCGCTGGCGGGGGCGAGTTACATTTACGCCCCGGCGCTGGGCGTGTGGCTTTATGGCCATTCGGACTGGCTGGGGTTTGGCCTGATCGTGGCGCTGTGCGCTGCGGTGCTGCTTCATGGTTGGTTCGCCTTGCAGGCCGATGCTTCCCTGACTGCCGAACGCGAGACGTTTGAATAAGCGCCTTCCGCTGGCGGTCTACAATATCTCCAGAACCGTGTCCTGCGGCCTGCACAGCCTTACACCCTTTTCGGTTTCAACCAGCGGACGTTCGATCAGGATTGGATCGGCCACCATCGCGGCCAGCACGGTCGCATCATCGGCTTCGGGCAACCCGCGCTCCGCCGCGTCGGTGCCGCGCAGACGCAGGCCTTGCTGCGGAGTGATCCCGGCATCGCGATAAAGCTGGGCGAGCTTTTCGGCGGTTGGCGGTTGGCTGAGATACTCCACCACCGTCACGTCTACCCGGCTGAGGTTTTCAAGGATCGCCAGGGTCTTGCGCGATGTGCCGCAAGCCGGATTGTGCCAGATTGTCGCCTTCATTTCGGTATGCCTCCTGCTGCACGCACTGTGAGAACTTAGGTTCAAAGCGGCACAAATGCTACAGTTTGATGATTATCAATCGCAGTTCTGTTTTCCGGTTGTAATTGCGAATAAGTTGCAATAGCTAGCCTGCGACAACGGAAAGGCACTCAATGATTCACTCCTTCGCTCGCGCTGGTCTGCTGCTGAGCTGCGCCACTATTGCATTCCCCGCGCTGGCCGAAACCGCACCGACTGCTGCCGCCTCAACCGAGAGCGCCGCCGCAGAAGGTGGGCCGCAGATCATCGTTACAGGCGATGTGCTCTATTCCAATCAGATCAACGCGCTCAAATCCCCCACCCCGATCATCGATGTGCCGCAATCGCTGTCGATCACCACTGCCGATCAGATCGTGCGGCAGGGCTTCGACAGCATCGGCGACATCGTACTCTACACCCCCGGCGTCACCAATTCGCAGGGTGAAGGCCACCGCGATTCGGTGGTGTTTCGCGGGGTGCGCTCCACCGCCGATTTCTTCGTCGACGGGGTGCGCGATGATGTTCAGTATTTCCGCGGTCTGTATAACCTTGAACAGGTCGAAATCCTGCGCGGGCCCAATGCGCTGTTGTTCGGGCGCGGCGGCACCGGGGGCATCCTCAACCGCGTGACAAAGAAAGGCGTGGTGGGCGAAAACTTCGTCGGTTATCGCGGCTCGGTCGATACTTTTGGCGCGTTTGACATCTGGGCTGATGTGAACCTTGCAACGAGCGAGAATTCGGCGCTGCGCATCAATGCCGCCTACGAAGACCTCAACAACCACCGCGACTTTTTTGATGGCGAGCAGATCGGCATCAACCCAACCTTCCGCGCCGAATTGGGTACGGCGACCACCATCGATTTGTCCTACGAATATGTCGATCACGAACGCTTCGTCGATCGCGGCATTCCCACCGGCGCGGATGGCAGTCCGGTGCGCGCGTTCAAGCGGATAACCTTTGGCGATCCTGACAACAACTTCTCCACCTTCACCGCGCATGTGTTGCGCGCCACGGTGCAGCACGCCTTTTCCGATAGCCTCAAAGGCAACCTCACCGCGTCGTGGGGCGATTACGACAAGGCCTATGCAAACTTCTTCCCGGTCGGCTTTGATCCGGCCACCAATGTCGTCGCGATTGATGGCTATGTCGACACCACCCAGCGCAAAAATCTGGTGCTGTCGGGCAATCTGATCGGCGAATTTGCCACGGGCGAAATCGGCCACACCCTGATCGTGGGCGGCGAGTTTATCGACACCAGCAACAATAATGACCGCTTCAACGCGGTGTTCGATACCGCCGTGGCCGATGGGCGCCGCGCCGATGTGGAGTTCTTTGCCGCGATGCGCCCGCTGGCCCTGCGTGGCGGGGTTGGCACGCTGGCCGATGGACGCACAACCAATGTCGCCTTCAGCGCGCTGAATGATGATACCGAAGCCGATCTCACCGTCTTCTCGGCCTATGTTCAGGACGAGATCAAGCTGGCCGAATGGCTACGGGTGGTGGTTGGCGCGCGGTTTGACTCTTTTGACATCACCGTGCTCGACAACCGCAACGGCGCGGTGCGCACCCGCACTGACGACAAGGTCAGCCCGCGTTTCGGCCTGATCCTCAAACCGCAGCCGAACCTGTCGATCTACACCAGCTATTCCGAGAGCTTCCTGCCGCGTTCAGGCGAACAGTTTTCCGACATCAACCCGCCCAATGATGCGCTTGATCCGGACACCTTCTCCAACCTCGAAGCGGGGGTGAAGTGGGACATCTACCCCGGCCTTGCCCTGACCGGCGCAGTGTTCGAGATTGAGCAAAGCTCGCCGCAGGTATCGGATACCAATCCCGATACGCTCGACGTGATCAACTCCAAAATCCGCGGGTTCGAAGCGCAATTACAGGGGCAAGTCACTGACTGGTGGTTCCTTTCGGCCGGCTATTCCTATCTCGATGGCAAGCAGCAAAGCCGCACTGGCCCCACCGGTCTGCGTGTGCGCGAATTGCCTGAACACATGTTTTCGATCTGGAACAATTTTCAGGCGACCGACCGGCTTGGTCTTGGGCTCGGGCTGACCGCGCAGGATGATAGCTTTGCCGATAACAGCAACACAGCAACCCTGCCGTCCTACGCCCGCGTCGATCTGGCCGCGTTCTATGACGTGTCAGACAATGTGCGGGTGCAGGTGAACGTCGAAAACCTGTTTGATGAACTTTATTTCCCCAATGCCCACACCGCCAATGAAGTGACCGTGGGCGCGCCGCTGAATGCGCGGTTCACCATCACGGGGCGGTTCTGATGCCTATTCGGTTTCCACCACGCGCAGCGCGGGGACGGCCTTCGCCGCATCTTCGGCGCTGATGCCGGGGGCGGGCGCGGCGCTGATGCTTTCGCGGCGCTGCGCCACCCGCCCGGCCTGTTCCACCGCCTTGATCAATCGCGGATAGACCCCGCAGCGGCAGATATTGGGGATTGCGGCCTCGATATCCTCGCGCGTGGGCGCGGGGTTGCGTTGCAACAATGCGGCGGCAGAAATGACGATCCCCGGCGTGCAATATCCGCACTGGATCGCGGCCTGCGCCACCATCGCCTGTTGCACCGGATGCGACCGGTCAGCCGACAGCCCTTCGATCGTGGTGATGATCCGCCCTTCGGCCTCCGCCAGCGTGATCCGGCATGATCTGAGCGCCACCCCGTCGACCAGCACCATGCACGCTCCGCCGCAGTCCCCGCCGCCGCCAGAGCCGCCACACGCCTTGGTGCCGGTAAGGTTCATCGCCTCGCGCAGCGCATAGAGCAGCGGCATCCGGGGATCGAGGTCGAACTCAACGGGCCGTTCGTTGACGGTCATGCGCGGCATGGGCGGTTCCTGTAAGCGGGCTTACTGGCGCCAGCTGTCGTCGATTTTATCGACCCGGCGCTTCCACGCTTCGAAATCGAACATCCCGGCCCCGCCCTGCCCGCTCATCACGGCAAGGTCACGCTGGTGCACGTCAACCACGGCTTGCGGGACAAGATTGGGGTTGCCCATGCTCAGCGTCGCCACCTGAATCTCACACGCGCGTTGCAACGCCCACATTTTGACGAACATTCCCTGGATGGTCTTGTCCATCACCACCGGGCCATGATTGCGCAGCATCAGGATGGTGTGATTGCCCAGATTCCGCACCAACCGCTCGCCTTCTTCGGCGCGGACGGTCACGCCTTCAAAGTCGTGATAGCCGATCTGCCCTTCGAAATTGCAGGCGTAGAAATTGGTCGGCACCAGCCCGTCCTTATGGCTGGCGACCGCCATGGTCGCGGTGGTGTGGACGTGGCAGATCGCGTCAGCGCGGCTGCCCAGATGCTTGTGGAAATAGGCGTGCTGGGTGAACCCCGCCTTGTTCACCATATAAGGCGACCCGCCGACATTGTTGCCCTCGACATCGATCTTGACCAGATTGCTGGCGGTCACTTCGCTATAGAGCAGGCCGAACGGGTTGATCAGGAAGGTATCTTCCTCCCCCGGCACCTTTAACGAAATGTGATTGTAGATCGATTCCGACCAACCAAGGTGATCGAAGATGCGGTAACACGCGGCCAGATCCAGCCGTGCCTGCCATTCTTCCTTGCTGCATTCGATACCGGGTTTCAACTGGGTCGCCATCGGTCATTCCTCTCCGTCTGCCCTTGGGTTTGCTATCGCACGCACAGGGAATGCTTTGCAAGCCGCCTGCGGCAAGGCTACGCCGCAATGGCATGAACGCGCCCGGATCATCACCCGCCAAACTGGTCAGCGGCAGCATCCCCGGACATCTTGTCAGCCAGACCATGCCGATGGTGATCGGGGTGGCGGCGATCATGTCGATCGGGATTGTGGACGCGTTTTTCATCGGCCAGCTGGGCCGCGATGCTTTGGCGGCGATTTCGTTCATCTTTCCGGTGTCTGTGGCGATCACCTCGCTCGGCGTCGGGATCATGGTCGGGATCAATTCGGTGGTCGCCCGCGCCTTGGGCGAAGGCGATCATGAACGGGCCGCGCGGCGTGCCAATTTCGGGATCGTGTTTGCGGCTGGCTGCGGCGCATTGATGGGGGCCGCGCTGTGGCTGCTGATCGACCCGATCTTCGCCGCGATGAATGCGCCTGCACATCTGATGCCGCTGATCCGCGCCTATATGCAGCCCTATGCGGTGGGCTTTCCGCTGATCCTGATCATCATGGGTTTCAACGGCGTGCTGCGCGGACAGGGCGAGGCGCGGCGGACGAGCACGATCAGCATCACCTATGCCGCCGCCAACTGGGTGCTCGATCCGCTGCTGATTACCGGCGTCTTCGGCTTCGACGGATTCGGTATGGCAGGCGCGGCCTATGCTTCGGTGATCGGCTGGGGGATCGGGGTGGTGGTTGCCCTGTGGTTGATCCGCGACACCGCGCTGCCGTTCAGCATCGCGCTGGTGCGGGAATGCAGACTGATTGAATCGGCCAAGGCGATCACCAAGGTCGCACTGCCCGCAGCATTCTCGAACGCGATCAACCCGCTTGGCCTGTCGATCCTGACCGCACTGGCGGCGCTGGAGGGCGAGGCGGCGGTTGCCGGGTTCGGCGCGGCAGGGCGGCTGCAAAGCTTCGTGATCGTCCCGCTGCTCGGATTGTCGGGCGCGATTGGCGGGATTGTCGGGCAGAATTGGGGCGCGGGCCGGATTGACCGGGCGCGCGAGGCGGCGCTGTGGGCGGCGGGATTCTGTGTGCTGTGGGGGCTGGTGGTGGCAATTGCCATGGTCTTCGCGGGCGAACAATTTGCGCGTTTGTTCACCGATGATCCGGCGGTGATCGCCGAATTCGCGCTCTATCTGGAAATCGCGGCATGGGGCTATGCCGGGTTCGGGCTGCTGATCGTTGGCAATGGCATCATGAACGCGGTCGACAAGGCGGCTTTCGCGCTGGTGCAATCGGTGGCGCGGGTGTTTCTGGTGATGCTGCCGGTGGCGCTGATCATGCAGCCGGGGATGGGCAGCGCGGCGATCTACACCGCTGAACTCGCCGCCAATCTGTTCGGCGCGGTGTCTGCGGTGCTGATCGTGCGTTACATCTTCGCACAACGCGCGCCGGCATGGGCGGCGCGCTAGGCCATTATTAACCAACTCTGCGCATAACGTGTCCTGAAAGACAAAAGGGCGCGAAATACATGGATGATCTGCTGGCGGAATTCATCGCCGAGACCCGTGAAATGCTGGAGGCTTCAAGCGGCGAAATCGTCGCCTGGGAGGCTGATCCGGCCGATCGCGCGCGGCTGGATACGATCTTCCGCTTCGTCCATACGGTAAAGGGCAATTGCGGGTTTTTCGACTTTCCCCGGCTTGCTGCCCTCAGTCACGCGGCCGAGGACGCATTGGCCGATTGCCGTGCCGGAAGGCGCGATCCTGACCCGCAGATGGTCTCCGCCGTGCTCGCCATTATTGATCGGATCGCCCAGATGGTTGACGCCATCGAAGCGGGTGAGGACATCAGCAATGCAGACCCCGACGGCGGCGATCAGGCGCTGATCGACGCGGTCAATGTTTCACGTGAAACATCGGGCGAGGACGGGGCAAGCGCGGTCAAGCAGGGGTCAAGCCCACGTCTGCACGCTCCGGCCAGCGCGTTGATCGAGAGTGTGGAAGAAGCCGCAACCCCTGCTCGCCGCGCTGATCCTGCCTCGCAACGCACCATCCGCCTGCCGGTCGAACTGCTCGACCGGGTGATGAGCGGCGTGTCCGATATGGTGCTGGCGCGCAATGATCTGGCCCACCGGCTGCGGCAGGCTGGCAATCAGCCGACCATTGATGGCCCGTTCGAACGCCTCACCACGATCCTGTCCGATGTCCGCGATGCGATCACCCGGATGCGGATGCAGCGGATCGAAACCCTGTTCAGCGCGATGCCCCGGCTGGTGCGCGATCTTTCGGCGGAACTCGGCAAGCAGGTGATGGTCGATCTCGACGGCGGCGACGTTGAACTCGACCGCGAGATGATCGAGACGATCCGCGACCCGCTGACCCACATCATCCGCAATGCCATCGACCACGGGATCGAACCACCCTCCGCCCGCCTT
The DNA here is from genome assembly GCF_053628655.1 of Porphyrobacter sp. MBR-49. Taxonomy (NCBI): domain Bacteria; kingdom Pseudomonadati; phylum Pseudomonadota; class Alphaproteobacteria; order Sphingomonadales; family Erythrobacteraceae; genus Porphyrobacter; species Porphyrobacter sp. MBR-49. Next base: position 124,370 of record NZ_JBRJGU010000007.1, on the reverse strand, counting down.
GCCAATGGCAAGCGCGAGATTGGCCTGCTCGCCATCGCGGCGCGGCAATCGGGCAACACCATCGCCATCGTGATCAGCGATGACGGGCACGGGCTGGATGAAGACCGCATCGCCGCCAAGGCCATCGCCACCGGATTGATCACCGCCGCAGAACGCAGCGCGATGAGCCGCGACAAGATCCTCAACCTGATTTTCGAACCCGGCTTTTCCACCGCCGAGGTCGTCAGCAATGTCTCCGGGCGCGGGGTCGGGCTGGATGTGGTGCGCCAGAACCTGGAAAAGGTCGGCGGCAGCATAAAGGTATCAAGCCAGCCGGGCCACGGCACCCTGTTCACGCTGCAAATCCCGCTCACCTTAAGCATTATCGCCGGGCTGACGGTGGAGGTCAGCGGGCAGCGGTTTGCCATCCCGCAGAGCTATGTCGAAGAAATCGTGCAGGCTTCGACCACGGCGCTTGATCTGAGCCACATGGGCGAAACCGCGCTGATCACCTTTCGCGGCAACCGCGTGCCGAGCCTGATGCTGGCCGATGTGCTGGGCCTTGATACCAGCGCCGACGCCGCGCGCGATCCCACGCTGGTAATGCTGCGGCTAGCGAGCGGTGATCTGTTCGCGCTGGCGGTGGACGGCATTCACAATCACGGCGATCTGGTGGTCAAGCCGCTGGCGCCCGCAGTGATGAAATCGGGCCTCTATGCCGGATCGACGCTGCTGGATGATGGCCAGCCGGTGCTGTTGCTGGATGTTGCCAACATCGCTGCTGCGCATGATCTGGTGTCCGATGGGCGCGCCCGCGTGCTGCAACCGGTGGCCGATGAAGCCGCCAAACCGGCGCACGCACTGCCACGCGCGATGCTGTTCACCGATTGCAATGGCCGCCGTTCCGCCGTGCGACTTGAACTGGTGCAGCGGATCGAAACCGCGCCAGTCAGCGCGATTGATTGTTCTGGCCCGCGCCCAAGGGTGGTGATCGACGGATTGATCCTGCCGTTGATCGACCTGCCTGACACAGCCGTTCCCGCACCAGGAAATACCGGACGTGTGCGGCTGCTGCGCCTGAGCGACGGCGCGTGCGAACTGCTGGTCGCGGTGCAGCAGGTGGAAGACGCGGTTGAACTTGCCGGGCCGCTGATCCCCGTGCCCGATGATCCGCTCGCCGAAGCGGTCACGCTGGTCGATGGCCAGCCGGTGACGCTGATCGATGCGCACGAACTGTTCGCGCGTTTCGGCGAGCCGCCGGTTGCCGCAGGACGTCCGCAGTGCAGCCTGCCTGCCGATGACTGGGCGCGCACTATACTTGCCCCGCTGGTGACATCGGCGGGTTACGAGATCGTGCCGCCCGAATCCGCCGATCCGCACACCATCGCGATCGTGTTCGACGAAGTGTTCGAAGCTGCCGAGGCGCTGGGCCGTGGGTTGACCGGCCCGGTGATCCGCCTGCGTGATCGCCCCGAAGCAACCGCAGGAAGTGACACCATCTATCGTTACGACCGCGACGCCCTGCTATCCGCGCTGACATCCGCAGCCCGATTTGCCCATCGCCCGGGAGGCCGCGCATGACCAACCAACTGCTTGTTATCGTGCAGATCGCAGGTCGCCGCTGTGCTTTGAGCGCGCTCGATGTGAAATCGGTGATCGAAATCGGCACCGTCACCCCGATCCCGCGCGCGCCTGCGCACATCGCCGGAATCACCGCGCTACGTTCGCAGGCGCTGACGGTGATTGATTGCCGGCTTGCGCTGGGTCTGGTGCAGCACGCATGGCCCACCGATGTCCGCGCCGCGGTCGTTGCCGAAGGCGGCCATGCCTATGCCCTAAAGGTTGATCAGATTGAGGACATCACCACGGCAATCGGTGAACCGGGTCAGGTGCCCGGCGGGTTCGGCGCGCAATGGTCGCGGGTCGCCACCGGCATGATCGAAACGCTGACCGGCCCGGCCCTGCTGATCGACCTGTCGGCCCTGATCGCCGGGCCGGACGCCCTGCGGCACGAGGCCGAGGCGGCGTAATGCGTTTTTCACAGGTGATCGGACGCGTGCGTTCGTAGCGTGCTTTAATCCTATGCTTACCAACTGACCTTAGAATTATGATTTCAACCGCAGGAATCGCCATGAAAACATGCCTCATCGTCGATGATTCCCGGGTGATCCGGAAGGTTTCGCGACATATTCTCGAAACCCTCGGATTTGCCGTGGAAGAAGCCGAAAACGGCAGAATCGCGCTTGATGCGTGCGAAGCTGGCATGCCCGATGTCGTCCTGCTTGATTGGAATATGCCGGTAATGACCGGGATTGAATTCCTCTCCCACTTGCGCACACGCCCCGGCGGCGATGCGCCCAAGGTGGTGTTCTGCACCACCGAAAATGATGTGGCACATATCCGCGAAGCAATTCAGGCGGGCGCGGACGAATATGTGATGAAGCCGTTCGATCACGAAACGCTCCAGATCAAACTGCAGCTTGTCGGGTTTGCGTGACTCGCCTGTCCGCCAGTCCGCGGCCCATCAAGACCGGTAGCGCGCAATCAGACCCGGAACGCCTGCTCGTCCGCCCCGGATCGGCGTCTGCGATCCGGGTGATGATCGTCGATGATTCGCTGACCGTCCGCACGGTCTTCAAACGGATGGTCGAAAGTGATCCGGCGATGGTGATTGTCGGCACCGCCAGCAGCGGCGAAAGCGCGCTGGTGCAGCTCAAAACCCAACCGGCCGATTTGGTGCTGCTTGATCTGGAAATGCCCGGAATGGGCGGCTTGCGCGCTTTGCCCGCGATCCTCGCCACGCCTGCCGCGCCGCAGGTGCTGGTGGTATCATCGCTGACGGTCGACGGGGCCGAACACACGCTCGCCGCGCTGTCGATGGGCGCGGCTGACACCCTGCTCAAACCCCGGCCCGGCGGCTTTACCGAAGATTACCGCGCGCAATTGCTGGGCAAGATCCGGGCACTGGGGTCGCGGGCAGCCGACCGGGCCAGCACGCCCGCTCCGCACCGTGAGCCGTCATTCGCGCGTCCCGGACTTGCGCAGCGCAGCAGGCGGGCCAAGGTGATCGCCATTGGCGCATCAACCGGCGGCATCCACGCGCTTGGCCTGATGCTGCGGCAACTGACCCCGGAGTTTGACCTGCCGATCCTGATCACTCAGCACCTGCCATCCTCGTTCATCCCGGTGTTTGTCCGCCAGGTCGAAACCGCTTGCGGACGCCCGGCTGACATTGCCGAGGACGGGCTGGATATCCGCCCCGGCCGTATCATCATCGCGCCGGGGCATGGCCATATGCTGGTGCGTCGCGGCGGAGAGCGGTTGACCACCCGGCTGTGTTCGAAACCGGTGGCGAGCGGGTGTATGCCCTCGGTCGATCCGATGCTCTCCAGTCTTGCAGAGGCCTGCGATGCTCAGGCGCTTGGCGTAATCCTGTCGGGCATGGGCCGCGATGGGGTGATCGGCGCGCAGGCGCTGGTCGATGCGGGCGGCACTATCTACGCGCAGGATGCCGAAAGCAGCGCGGTATGGGGGATGCCCGGCGCGGTTGCGCGTGCGGGGCTGGCCAGCCTGATCGCTGCGCCCGAACGGCTTGGCGAAGCGGTGATGGCCCATGCAACCGCGCCCAGCGCTGCAGTGCTGCGGTAGAGCCAGCCGATGGAAGTCAGCGAAGCCTCGCACCAGATCATTGCCGATCTGCTTGCCGCACGCACCGGCCAGCACCTCACCGAAAGCCGCCGCTGGCGGGTCAATTCGGCGCTCGCCGGGATTTTCCGCGAACACGGCATCAGCAATGTCGATCAGTTGGTATGCCTGCTCGCCGCGCCGCGGACGGGGCCGGGGCCGGAAAGCCCCGATCTGTCGCAGGATGTGGTCGAGGCGCTGCTCAACAACGAAACCTATTTCTTCCGCGACAAGCCGACCTTTGACCAGCTGCCAGCGGAAATCCTGCCCGAACTGGCCGAGCGGCGGCGCGATTGCCGCCGTCTGTCGATCTGGTCGGCGGGCTGTTCGACCGGGCAGGAAGCCTATTCGATGGCGATGCTGTTCGTGGATCAGAAAGACCGCTGGGACGGGTGGAACATCGACATCTTCGGCACCGATGTCTCCCACCGCGCGGTCAGCGCCGCGCGCAGCGGGCTTTACAGCCAGTTCGAAGTGCAGCGCGGGCTGGGCGTCACCCAGATGCTGCGCCATTTCGACGAAACACCGCGCGGCTGGCAGATTGGCGAAGAGGCGCGGCGGATGGTGCGTTTCCGTCAGCACAACGTGCTTGGCCTCCACCCCGGCCGGATGCCGTTTGATCTGGTGCTGTGCCGCAATGTGCTGCTCTATTTCGATCGGGATACCCGCGGCGAAGCCTTTGCCCGTCTGGCCGATGCGGTGGCTCCCGACGGTTTCCTGATGCTGGGCGCGGGTGAAACCGTTATCGGCCAGACCGACAGGTTCGTGCCATACGCACGCCGCGCGAGCTTTTTCGAGCCGCTTTCGCACCAGCAGGCATCGGCCTTGCGCAAAACAGCCTGAGCCGCAGCTTTACCCTTCGTTAGCCGATGTCGTTTAGCACGATTTTCCAAATGGCGGCGTTCAGACCGCGATCTTCGGGAAAGCAGCTATCGTGTTCGCAGCATCACCCTCATTGCGATTAACGCCCACCGCGCTGGTGGTGATCCCGCTCGGCGTGATCAGCGTCGTGACCGGGCTGATCATGCTGGCGATCAGTTTCAACGAACGGATCGTGATCGTGTCGCACGGCGCGCTGATCATCTCCGCAATCCTCGTCTATGCGGCGACCATCGTCGTTCTGGGGTGCAGCGGCATCGCCAATATCCGCGCGCTTGAAACGCGGGCGATCACCGATCCGCTGACCGGCCTGCCCAATCGCCATGCGCTGCATGAAGACATTCAGGCCGCCTCGCAAGGCAGCGAGGAAGTGGCGCTGGCGATGATCGATCTCGACAGCTTCAAGCAGGTCAACGACCATTACGGCCATGCCGTTGGCGATCAGTTGATCGAACGATGCGCGCAAATGGTCTGCACGGTGTGCAGTGACGAGGCGCGCTGTTACCGGCTGGGCGGCGATGAATTTGCGGTTGTGATGTCGGGCAAGGTCGCAGGCACGATCCTTGAAGGCATTTGCCGCACCTTACTGGAACAGATGGGCACGCCGGTTGAGGTCGGGCACCTCCATATTGCGGTGGGGGCCAGCATCGGCCTGACCCGCAGCACCGCCGCGCAGCGCCTGCCTTCATCGGAAATGCTCCGCCGGGCCGATGTGGCGATGTATATGTCCAAACGCAGCGGCAAGATGCGCACCACATGGTTCAATGAAGGCTTCGACCGCTGCCGCGAACGCATGCGCGAGATCGAGGACGAGATTCGCATCGGGATTGCGAACGGCGAATTCCACGTCGCCTACCAGCCGCTGGTCAATGCCGAGACTGGCCGGATCGTCGCGGTGGAGGCGTTGCTGCGCTGGGATCGCGGGGATCGATCACCCCTTGGCCCGAATATATTCATTCCGGTGGCCGAAGAATCCGGGCTGATCAATCCGCTTGGCCAATGGGTGCTGCGTCAGGCGGTGTGCGACGCGATGCGCTGGGGCGAAATATCGCTATCAGTCAATGTTTCCGCAGAGCAGCTGCGCAATCCCGAATTTCCGATCAAGCTGGGCGAAGTGCTGGAAGAAACCGGTTTTCCGCCGCCGCAGCTTGAACTGGAAGTCACCGAAACCTGCCTCGTGCTTGATCCGGTGGTGGCCGAACGCACGCTTGATGTGATCCGGTCGTTCGGGGTGCAGATCGCGCTCGATGATTTCGGCACCGGCTATGCCTCGATCGGGTTCCTGCGGCGGTTCCGGTTTGAAAAACTGAAACTTGACCGCAGCCTGGTCGAACTCGCCGGGGTGGATGATGCCAGCCGGGCGATGATGCTGTCATCAATCGCACTCGCCCGCGCACTCAACATGGGCGTAACCGCCGAAGGCGTGGAAACCGAGGAACAGGCCAATCTCGTGCGGCTGGCCGGGTGCGACCAGATCCAAGGCTGGCTGTATTATCGCGCCATGCCCGCGACGGAAATCGACCTCCTGATCGCGGCTCAGAACGCCGAAAACGCCAACGATGACGAGCAGGCGGCATGACCGCGCTGCAGGACATGGCCATGAACATCGCAGCCGAACGGGCTGGCAGAGCGCCGGAGGGCACGGACACGCCCAATGCCCCCACGGGCCGCCTCCAGCGCTGGTTCAACGCGCTCAACCTCGGCGGCAAGATCACGCTGTTTTTCAGCGCCAACCTTGGCCTTGCGCTGATTGCCGGACTGTTCGTGATTGTTGGCTATGTCGAACTGGGCGAGCGCGCCGAAATCATCCGCAGCACCCATGATCAGGCGCTCAAGGCCGAACGGACGCTGGTGCAACTGAGCCAGGCGCAGCGCCATGCCGAAATGCTCACGATCCGCCCCAGCGATGCCCGAGCCCGCGCGGCGGGCGCTGCGCTGAACGAGGCGAAAGCGTGCATTGATATGCTGTCGCAAGCGTTGGCGGCTGATAATGCCGATGGTCATGAACGGCTGGCTGTATTGCGCAGCGGCGTGGCTGACCTTGATGGTCAGATCACCGCCTTCGATCCTGACACCGCCAGCGCGCAGCAACGCCAGCGCCAGACAGCCGCCATCGCCGCCAGCGGCGCGGCAGTGGTGGCGGCGGGCACTGACCTTGCACAGATGCTGGGCGATGATGCGGCGGCGATGTCCGATTCCGGCGCCGCGCTGATCACCACCCTGCTGTCCATGTGGATCGCATTGGCAATCGTGCTCACCCTGCTGACACTGATCGCGCAGCGTTATTTCAAGCGCAACGTGGGCGGGATGCTGAAGTCGATGGCGTCGCAAATGACAATCCTTGCCTCTGGCGGCAAGAACATCGCCATCAGCGGCCAGCATCGGCAGGACGAAATCGGTGAAATGGCGCGGGCGATGGAAGTGTTCCACAGCGCGGCGTTGCAGCTCGAACGGCTCAGCCGCGAACAGGCCGTGCGTGCGCGCGCCGAACGCGATGAACAGACCCGGCTGCAGGTGCAGCAACACGAAGCCCAGCTGGAGCGCGAACGGGTGGTGAACGGGCTGGCTGACCAGTTCGAACGCACCGTCGGAGAGGTTGTGACCAGCGTGGTTGCGGCCTCCAGTCAGTTGCAATCGACCGCCACGATGATGGCAACAACCGCCGAAGACACCAGCCAGCGCACCGGCGAAGTTGCCGCTTCAATCGAGGACGCCAATATTGGCGCGACCGCCGCCGCCGCCGCGAGCGATGAATTCGCCATGTCGATCGGCGAAATCAGCCGTCAGGCCGCCTCCTCAGCCGAACTCGCGCGGGCAGCCGGCGTTTCGGCGCTTCAGGCAGACAGCACCATTGGCGCACTTTCAGCCTCGGCGCAGGAAGTCGGCCAGATCGTCGAATTGATCCAGTCGATTGCCCAGCGCACCAATCTGCTCGCGCTCAACGCCTCGATCGAGGCCGCGCGCGGAGGCGAGGCCGGACGCGGATTTGCGGTGGTGGCAAGCGAGGTCAAGGAACTCGCGATGCAGACCAGCCGAGCCACTGACAAGGTCGCGGAACAGATCCGCGCAATGCAATCGACCACCGGCGCCAGCGTCAACGCACTGCGCGATATTGCCCGCCAGATCCAGCAATTGGAAACCACCTCGGTATCGATCGCCAGCGCGGTCGATCAGCAGTCGGTCGCCGGGCATGACCTTGCCCGCAGCATCGACCTTGCGGCGCGCGGAACCGAGAAGGTCGCCGCCCATATTGATGGTGTGCGCAACATGGCGCTTTCGACTGGATCGGCAGCGCAGCAGGTGCTGTCCAGCGCCACCAGTCTTGATGCTCAGGCAGCAACCCTGCGCCTGCAGGTGCAGGAATTCCTCAACGCATTATCCGACCATTCCAGATCATCGTGACGTGGCAGGCCCCGGCGCAGCGCAAAGCGCGTTAACGGCAGGCGCGCGCTGGCTGGATCAAGCATTTGGAAAGGATTTTCCTTCACAATTGTTTGGTCAAGAACCCCGGGGAATTACGCAATGAACATGATGAGCCTGCAGGAGCGCAGCGAGGAACAGGCCGTTCCCGACTTTGTGCGCGAACTCAGGGCCGATTTCGGTATCGAAGATGCGGGCAACCCTGACGTAAGCGAAGCACCAACGGGCAGCGAAACCTTGCTGGAGCGTTTCTCATGGTTCCGCAATCTGTCGCTGTCGAACAAGGTCAACGCGATCTTCGGAAGCTTCCTTGCTGTCGGCGTGATCATGTCGCTGGTGATCGGCATCGGCCTTGGCGAATTGTGGAACCGCTATCAAAGCGCGGCGCAGGTGCAGGACACGGTAATCGCAGCGGGCGCTTTGCAATCGGCAACGCAGGACATGCGCTACCAATCGCTGCGCGCGCTCTACGACCGCAGCGCTCCCCTGCTCGAACAGCAACGCGAAAGCGAAATCGCGGTCGCAGCGCAGGTCGCTGCAATCGAAGCAATGGTTGCGGGCGATGACACCGAATTGCAGCCACGCATCATCGCCCTGCGCAGCGGTCTCGACGATTTCCGCGCTGGTTATACGCGCGCGCATGATGCGGTACGCGGCGGCACGAGCGCCAATGCAGCCGCCGCGCAGGTCGCCGCGCAAGGCGATGCTCTGGCCGCAGTCAGCGCGCAACTAACCGCCGACCTGACCGCGCGCGCGCAAGCGCAGGAAGCGGCCGGGATCACCTACTTCTTCAACATGGTGATGATTGCGGGTGTGCTGGCGTTGCTGGGCTGCGTAGTGCTGCTGATGGGCTTGGCCTATCTGTCGCGTGATTTCTCGCGCAAGATCGTTGAAATTACCGAAGCGATGACCCGGCTTGCCAATGGCGACCGGGACTTCGCCATCAAGGGCGAGGATCGCACCGACGAAATCGGCGCAATGATCCGCGCGCTCGATCTGTTCAAACGGGCGAGCAAGCGGCTGGAGACATGGGCGCGTGAACGGTCGGAAAAGGCCGAACTGGAACTGCAATTGCAACAGGATCGCGAACGCGAACGGGTTGAGGCCGAAGCGCGCAAAGCCGCGTTGCTGGATGATGTCGCGCGCCAGTTCGAACGCACCGTGGGCGATGTCGTAAGCGGTGTAGCCGCCGCCTCCAGCCAGCTCCACACCACCGCCACCCGCATGGCCAGCAGCGCCGAAGAAGCCAGCCGCCGCACCAATGACGTTGCCGTGTCGATGGACGAAGCCAACGCCGGCGCCACTGCCGCCGCCGCCGCCAGCGATGAATTTGCCCTCTCGATCAGCGAAATCAGCCGTCAGGCAGCTTCGTCAAGCGAACTTGCCCGGCTGGCGAACGAAGCGACCGGGGAGGCCGATGAAACCATCTCGGCGCTGGCCGCATCGGCAGAGGAAGTCGGCCAGATCGTCGAACTGATCCAGACCATCGCACAGCGCACCAACCTGCTCGCGCTCAACGCATCGATCGAAGCGGCGCGCGGGGGAGAGGCGGGCCGCGGCTTCGCGGTGGTCGCCAGCGAGGTCAAGGAACTCGCGATGCAGACCAGCCGCGCCACCGACAAGGTCGCCGAACAGATCCGCGCAATGCAATCGACCACCGGCGCCAGCGTCAAGGCGCTGCGTTCGATCGCGGGGCAGGTCAAGGAACTCGAATCCACCGCCGTATCAATCGCCAGTGCGGTCGATCAGCAATCGGTCGCGGGCCGCGATCTGGCGCAAAGCATTGATCTGGCCGCGCGCGGCACCGAAAAGGTCGCGGGCCATATCGAAGACGTGCGGCAATTGTCGCTCTCAACCGGCGCAGCGGCGAGCCAGGTGTTGCTCAGCGCCAACGAACTGGAAGCGCAAGCTGTGCATCTCAGCGATCAGGTGCGCGGCTTCCTTGGCCGGGTGCGGGCGGGCTGACGCCAACACCTAGCGCCGTTCTGCACACCCCATCGGCGCGGCGGGTCTTGAACCGCGCGCCGGGATGATTAGGGCGGGACACTATGCCCTCACCCTTCATCCTGCTCCAGCACGCCCTCCCGCAACACGCGCTGTCGCGATTGGCAGGCGCGCTGGCGTCAAGCGAGCGGGCGTGGATCAAGAATCGGCTGATCCGCCGCTTTGTCGCCGCCTATGATGTCGACATGGCCGAGGCCGCGCGCGCGATTGGCGAATTTGCCAGCTTCAACGATTTCTTCACCCGCGAATTGAAGCCCGGCACGCGGGAGCTGGCCGACGCAGAGGCGTTCATCCTCAGCCCTGCGGACGGCGCGGTGAGCCAGCTGGGCACGATCACCGATGGGCGGATCTTTCAGGCCAAGGAACGCGATTTCACAACCGCAGAAATCCTCGGCCACGGTGCCGATGCCGCGCGCCGGTTCGACGGCGGGCAATTCATCACCATCTATCTTTCCCCCCGCGATTACCACCGCGTGCACATGCCCGCCGCGGGCGCGCTGCAATCGAGCTCCTACATTCCCGGCGATCTGTTCTCGGTGAACCAGCAGACTGCCGAGGGCGTTGACCGGCTGTTCGCGCGCAATGAACGGCTCGCCTGCCTGTTTAACGGGCCGGGCGGCGCGTTTGCAAGCATCATGGTCGGCGCGCTGATCGTCGCCGGGATCGACACCGTATGGCCGCACCGCTTCGCAGGCCACGGGCGCGACGTGGTGCGCGAGGATTTTGCAAGCGGCGCGGTCGATCTGGCAGCGGGCGACGAGATGGGGCGGTTCTACCTCGGCTCAACCGTAGTGCTATTGTTCGAACCCGGTCGTGTCGCTTGGCTGGAAGGGCTGAAGGCAGGCGATCCAGTGCGGATGGGGCAGGCGATCGGGAACTGTCAGGAATTTATACCAAAGTTCGGCGCCTGAGCATGTTCAGCGCGTGATGCGTCGGCCTCTTAGCGCGCTGGTATTAGCGTGCGGGAGGGCGGTTGAACTTTTCGCCGTCATGGCCTTGATAAAGCGTTCAGCGAACAGCCCGGCGAACTGGGCCTTGGCCATCGGCCACTCACGTGGCGGCATTCCCCACTCCATCTTGGATCGGTGCAAGATCAGATAGAGCAGCATGCTTGCAGCATCGTCACTGAGAAAGTGGCCTCCTGCGCTAACGGAACAGCCGACCGGCCACCGCGTCAAGCTTCACCATGACTGCGGGATCGTGTTCGTCAGGCGCGGTAATGATCGCGTCGTCCAAAGCGGTGTCGATTGGGGAGGCCGCACGCTTTTTCGGCAGGGCTGCGATGAAATTCTTCACCATCGCATGGGCGAGCGCGCCGTTCGCCTGCATTTGCGCAACAACTTGCGCAACATCAACAGCCTCTCCGTCTCGCCAGCAATCATAATCGGTAATCATGCCGACCAGAGCATAGGGCAGTTCAGCCTCCCGCGCGAGTTTGGCTTCGGGCATCGCGGTCATGCCGATCACGTCGGCACCCCATTGGCGGTACATCCGGCTTTCGGCGCGGGTGGAAAACTGCGGGCCTTCGATGGCGAGATAGGTCGCGCCGACCGCGACCTTGCCTTTGGCCTTGGCAACGGCCTTCGCCGCCATTTCTGACAGGCGCGGGCAGACCGGATCGGCCATCGACACGTGGGTGACGAACCCGCTGGTGTAAAAGGTGCTGGGGCGGTGCACCGTCCGGTCGATAAATTGTTCAACCACGGCGAAGCGCCCCGGCTCCAGTTCTTCACGCAGGCTGCCAACTGCGGACACCGCCAGAATATCAGTGCAGCCCGCCCGCTTCAGCGCATCGATATTGGCGCGTGAATTGAGTTCGGTCGGCGAAATCGGGTGCCCACGACCGTGGCGGGGGAGAAAGCGCACCTTCACCTCGCCAATCCGCCCGCACAGAATCTCGTCCGATGGTTCCCCCCACGGCGTATCAATCGCAATCCACTGCGCGTCCTCGATGCCGTCCATGGCATAGAGGCCCGATCCGCCGATGATCCCGATGCACCATTCGCTGGCCATGCCTGCTGCCTGTCCTTTGCTAGACCTAGGGTGGGCTTAGGTCAGGTCGAAGCGGGTCGGCAAGGCCTTGCGGATCATCTTTTCCGCTGCGGCGTAAGGCCCGGCAATCGAAGGACGGGCCTGCATCGCGGCAAAATGCGCGGCGAGCGCGGGCCACTTGTTCAGCGGCGTTTCCGCAACCAGTGAAACCTGCATCAGCACGGTCGCCACGGTAATGTCGGCAATCGACAGCGCGTTGCCCGCGAAAAATTCGCGCCCGTCCAGCCGGGCTTCGAGCACGTCGAAAATCGGCGGCAGTTGATTGGCCCAGGTATCGCGCGCCTTTTCGAGATCGGGCTCCTGCCCTTTGCTCACCGCGAAGAAGATCGGTCGAAAAATGCCCATTCCGCCCGCCATTGCCAACGAGGTGTCGGCATATTCTTCGATGAACAATGCCTCGCCCAAAGCCATCGGCGCGTCCGGATAAAGCGCGGGATCAGGATGCTTGCGTTCGATCATCGCGCAGATCGCGCTTGAATCCGCGATCGTGCCCGCGACCCCTTCTTCGGCCACAGAACGATCGCGCAGCACCGGAATGCGCTTCATCGGCGAGATATCCATGAACCACTGCGGCGGGTCGAACACGTTGACCGCTTCAACCTCGTAATCCACGCCCTTTTCAATGCAAACAGCCGCAACCTTGCGCACAAACGGCGAAACCGGGCTGCCATAGACGACCAGATCGGGACGGGAATCACTCATGAGGCTCTCCTTGAAGGCATGTTTGCGGCCTTCCATAAGCCCCGCCCGCAATAGCGCAATCGCCAAGCGCCCGGCTTGGCCCAGCCGCCTAGGCCAATTGGCAAAGCAGCGATTGCATTTTGCAACGCAACGCACCACCTTGAGCCTGCGAAAAACGACTCCCTGATAGGACGAGAGAGGAACAATCATGGTCACCCAGTATAAGAACCTTATCGGCGGCAAGATGGTCGCAACCGACCGGATGCTCGATGTGGTCAACCCGGCTACCGAACAGGTGATCGGGCAGGTGCCCGCCTGCGGCCAGGCCGAGCTTGACCAAGCGGTTGCCGCCGCGCGCGCCGCGTTCAAGACGTGGAAGAATACCCCGATCGAAGAACGCCGCGCCGCGATCATGGCGATTTCCGGCGCGATCAAGGAAAATGCCGAGGAACTCTATCGCCTGCTGACAGCTGAGCAGGGCAAGCCGCACGATCAGGCCAAGGGCGAAATCTACGGCGCTGCGGGGATGAGCGCGGCGCAATCGACGCTGTCGCTTGACGACGAGATCAACGAAGACAGCGAGGCACGCCTCAGCCGCACCCGCCGCGTGCCGGTGGGCGTGGTTGCGGGCATTGTGCCGTGGAACTTCCCGGTGATGATGGCGATCCAGAAAATCGCGCCCGCAATGCTGTCGGGCTGCACGATTGTGCTCAAGCCTTCGCCCTTCACCCCGCTCACCACCCTGCGCATCGCTGAACTGATCGCGGACAAGGTGCCTGCGGGCGTGGTCAACATCATCACGGGTGAAGATTCGCTCGGCCCGTTGATGACCTCGCACCCCGATATCGACAAGATCACCTTCACCGGATCAACCGCGACCGGCAAGAAGATCATGGAAGGCGCGAGCGCCGACCTCAAACGCATCACGCTGGAACTCGGCGGCAATGACGCGTCAATCGTGCTGCCCGATGCCGATCCCAAGAAGGTGGCCGAGCAGCTGTTCTGGTCGAGCTTTTCCAACGCCGGCCAGATCTGCGTCGCGGCCAAGCGCGTCTATATCCACGAGGATATCTATGACGAGCTTTCGGCGGCGATTGTCGAATATGCCAAGACCGTGACCGTGGGTGATGGCGCGCAGCAGGGCACGGGCGTCGGCCCGATCCAGAACAAGAAGCAGTTTGATCGCGTGGTTGAGCTGATCGAGGATGCCAAGGACAATGGCTACAAGTTCCTGCTCGGCGGGAATGTCGATCCGTCCGGCACTGGCTACTTCGTACCGCTGACCATCATCGACAACCCGCCCGAAGACGCGCGGATCGTGGCCGAGGAACAGTTCGGCCCGGTGATGCCGTTGATGAAGTTCTCGACCGAAGAAGAAGTCATCGCACGCGCCAATGCGTCCGAATACGGACTGGCTGGCGCAGTGTGGACCGGCAACCCGGACAAGGGCGTTGAAATTGCCGAACAGCTCGAAACCGGGACAGTGTGGGTCAACGAATACCTTCACCTTTCGCCCTTCGCACCGTTCGGCGGGCACAAGCAGTCCGGCTTTGGCGCCGAATATGGCAAGGAAGGCCTGAAGGAGTTCACCTATTCGCAGGTTATTACTGTGAAGAAGGACAAAATCCCCGCGTAACGCCATGGGTATGTCACCGGACGAACTGAGCGCCGGGCTGGCGCGGGTCTGTGCCCGCGCTGGGCTCGGCGCTTTGTTGTTGGAGCCGCAGCGGCTCACCGGCGGGGCGGTGATGGAAAGCTGGCGGTTTGTGGCGGACGACAGCGCCTACGTGCTGCGCCGCGCGCCCAGCCTCGCCTTCATGGAGGGGCGGCCTTATGGGCATTCGACCGAGGCGGCGTTGATCGAGGCGGCGCGGTTAGCGGGCGTGACCGCGCCGGAAGTGGTGGCAGTGCTGGAGCCGGCAGACGGCCTTGGTTCGGGCTTCATCATGCGCGCTTTGCCGGGGACGGCTGATCCCAAGGTGATCCTTGGCTGCGACGATCCGAAAGACTTGCTGCGGCAGGCGGCGCGCGATCTGGCGCGCATCCATCGCTTGCGGCCAGCGGTCGTGCCGGACGGCGTGCCGGTGATGGACACCCGCGCAGGCATAGCCGACCTCAAGGCGCAGTTCATCGAGGCAGGCGGGGATCGCCCGATCATTGCGCTCGGCCTCAAGTGGCTGGAGGACAATTGCCCGCCGCCCGTCGAGCCTGTCCTCAACCACGGCGATTACCGGATGGGCAATCTGCTGGTGGAAGGATCGACGCTCACGGGGGTGCTCGACTGGGAAATCGCCCATTTCGGCGACCGCCACGAGGACTTGGCCTTTGGCTGCATGGCGGTGTGGCGCTTTGCCCGGTATGACCGCCCGGCGCTGGGGCTGGGGAGCCTTGAGGATTACATCGCCGCTTACGAAGCCGAGAGCGGCGCCCAAGTTGACCCCGCCCGCTTTCGCTTCTGGACGATCTACCGCACCGTGTGGTGGGCGCTCGGCTGCCTCAAGATGGCGGCGCAATGGCGCAGCGGCGCGGACCGGATGCTCGAACGCGTGGTAATCTCGCGCCGGACGAGCGAGCAGGAACTCGATCTGCTGCTGCTGCTGGAGGAGGATGCGCCGGAAGCGGAGCGGGCGCGTGAGGTCACAAAGCCATTCAGGACACGTGCTCGGACGCTGCCCCCTCAGGGCGATGCGACGATTGCAGAGCTAGTGACTGCGGTCTCCGAATGGCTCGGTAGCGTGAAGCACCGCATGGAGGGGCATGACCGTTTCCAACTGGCGGTCGCTCGCAACGCACTCGGCATCGTCGCGCGTGAAATGGACATTGAATACTCCGGCGTCGATCCGCGAGACATGTCCGAGTATTTCCTGTCCGGCGATGACACCCTCGAGACCAAGGGCGTGCTGGCCAAGCTTCGCTTCGATGCTCTGGAATTGATCGAGGTCGATAGCCCTAAATATCCCGCGCTCGCGGTCGCCCAAAAGAAGTGGCTAGGAGAGAACTAATGGACTTCGCCATCCCCGCCGACCTGCAAGCCTATCTCGATGAACTCGACGCCTTCATCGCGGCCGAGATCAAGCCGCTGGAGCAGCAGGACGACAACATCCGCTTCTTCGACCACCGCCGTGAATATGCGCGGACGGACTTTGAAGCGGGCGGGCTGCCCCGGCACGAGTGGGAGGAACTGCTCAAGGAAGCCACCCGCCGTGCCGACAAGGCGGGCCATTGGCGCTTCTCCGCGCCCAAGCGTTACGGCGGGAGGGATGGCAGCAACCTCTGGATGGCAGTGATCCGCGAACATTTTGCGCGCCATGGCCTCGGCCTGCACAATGACTTGCAGAACGAACACTCGATCGTCGGCAACTTCCCCTTCGTCGCCATGTTCGACCAGTGGGGAACCGAAGAACAGAAAGCCGAATTCATCACCGGAGGCTTTGAACGCACCCGCCGCGTGGCTTTTGGTCTGACCGAAGCGAACCATGGCTCCGACGCCACCCACATGGAAACCGTGGCGGTGCGGGAAGCCCGCGACGGCGTGGATGGCTGGCGGATCGATGGCGAGAAAATGTGGATCACCGGGATGCACGTCGCCACCCACTGCGCGATGTTTGCGCGCACTTCCGGCCAAGCGGGGGATGCGAGCGGGATCACCTGCTTCCTCGTCCCCAATCCCACCCCCGGCCTCGAAATCGAGGAGTGGATGTGGACGTTCAATATGCCCACCGATCACCCGCGCCTCAGCGTCACCAATGTCTGGGTGCCCGACAGCGCAATTATCGGCGTCGAGGGCCGCGGCCTCGCGCTGGCGCAAAGCTTCGTCCACCAGAACCGCATCCGGCAGGCGGCGTCGAGCTGCGGCGCGGCGCTGTATTGCATCGACGAAAGCGTGAAATACGCCCGCGCGCGCAAGCCCTTCGGTGAGGAGCTGGCGCGCAATCAGGCGATTCAGTTCCCGCTGGTGGAGCTGGCGACGCAGGCTGAAATGCTGCGGCTGCTGATCTTCAAGACCGCGTGGGAGATGGACAACATGCCCCACGAACAGATCGAACGCACGATCAGCGACAAGGTATCGATGTGCAATTACTGGGCGAACCGGCTGGTGTGCGAGGCGGCGGACCGCGCGATGCAGGTGCACGGCGGCATCGGCTATTCGCGCCACAAGCCGTTCGAACACATTTATCGCCACCACCGCCGCTATCGAATCACCGAAGGGTCTGAGGAGATCCAGATGCGCAAGGTGGGGGCGTATCTGTTTGGCTATCTCGGGCCGAAGCGGGGGATGTATTCTTAACCCTCCCGCGAGTCCCCGCGCAGGCGGGGGCCTCGTGATGTATGGTGCATGGTTGAATGAGGTCCCCGCCTGCGCGGGGACTCGCAAACGCCCTAGCAATATTCTTTCGCGCCGCTAGTCTCCCCTCCAACAGAGGAGACATTTTCATGCGCCATATCGCCGCCGCCCTGCTCGCCGGGGCCGCCTGCATTGCCACTCCGCTTGCGGCTCAGAGCAAGAAAGCTCCGAAGGCCGAAGCAAGCTGGAGCGTTGAAGCACCCAAGGGTGCCACCATCAAGCAAGTGCCGATCCGCACCGACGAAGGCACATGGATGGATGTCGACGTGTCGCCCGACGGGCAGACGCTGGCCTTCACGCTGCTCGGTGACATTTACACCATGCCGATTTCGGGCGGCACGCCCAAGCGGATTGCTGATGGCCTTGCGTGGGACGTGCACCCGCGCTTCTCCCCCGATGGCACGCGCATCGCCTTCACCTCGGATCGCGGCGGCGGGGACAATATCTGGGTGATGAACGCCGATGGCAGCGACAAGCGGCAGGTGACGAAGGAGGATTTCCGCCTTCTCAACCAGCCCGCATGGTCGCCCGACGGACGGTTTATTGCTGCGAAAAAGCATTTCACTACCGGGCGGTCGCTCGGCACCGGTGAAATCTGGCTCTACCACGTTAGCGGCGGCGGCGGGGTGCAGGTGGTCGAACGCGCGAACGAGGCCTTGCAGAAGGAATTGGGCGAGCCGGTGTTCGCACCCGATGGCAGCGCAATCTACTACACCCGCAACACCACGGGCGGGAACATCTTCGAATACGCGCAGGATTCGCAAAGCGGTATCTTCGCGATCGAACGCCATGATCTCGCCACCGGAGAAGTGACCACCGCCGTCAGCGGCTATGGCGGCGCGGTGCGGCCTGCGCCTTCGCCCGATGGCACGGAACTCGCCTTCGTCCGGCGCGACAAGGATCAGAGCCAGCTATGGATCAAAGACCTCGCCAGCGGGCGTGAACGGATGATCTACGGCCAGCTGGACATGGACGTGCAGGAAACCTGGGCAGTCACCGGGGTCTATCCCAATATTGACTGGCTGCCCGATAGCAGCGGGATCGTGTTCTGGGCGGGCGGGAAACTCAACCGTGTGGCCCGCGACGGGAGCGGTCATGCGGTGATCCCCTTCATGGTCAACGACACGCGCGGGGTGGCCGATGCGCCGCATCCGGTGATCGACGTTGCGCCCGATAGCTTCACCACCACCATGCCGCGCTTTGCCACACTGTCACCCGACGGCAGCCGCGTGGTGTTTGAAAGCCTTGGGCGGCTGCACAGCAAATCCGCGCGCGGGCGTGATGCGCCCGCACCGTTGACCGGCGACCCGGCGGAAGCGCTCGAAGCCTTCCCCGCGTTCAGCCGCGACGGCAGCAGCCTTGCCTATGTGCGCTGGAACGATGCCAGCTTGGGCGAGATCATCCTCGCCGATGCCAATGGGCAGAACCGCCGGGCGCTGACCGGGCCAGGGCATTTTGGCAATATCGCCTTCTCGCCCGATGGCAGCATGATCGCCTTCGAAAAGCGCGAAGGCGGATACCTGACCGCGCCCGATTTTTCCGAGAACGCCGGGATCTATGTGATGCCGGTCAGCGGCGGGCAGCCGCGCCTTGTCAGCCGTAGCGGCGGCAACCCGCAATGGGGCACCACCGCCGACCGGTTGTTCATGCTGGCCAGAGATGGCGGCAAGCTGGCGCTGGTTTCGACCGACCTCAATGGTGAGGCGAAGCGCGTCCACGCCAAGGGCGAACTCGCCAATGACATGCGGATCGCGCCCGATGGCCGCACCATCGCTTTCCGCCAGAATTACGAGGTGTTTGCGATGCCGCTGATCCCCGGCGGCAAGCCGGTCGATGTCAGCGAAAAGGGCGGCCCGCTGCCCGTCACCAAGGTCAGCACCGGAGGCGCGGATTATCTCGGCTGGGCCAATGGCGGCGCGACTTTGTTCTGGTCGATCGGGCCGAGCCTGCAAAGCGCGCAGGTCAGCGATTTCTTCGCCGCCGCGCCCAAGGCGGATGGCGATACGGCCAAACCCTTCACCCCGCCGACCACCGGCATTGCGATGGGCGTGACGGTGCAAAAGGCCAAGCCAACCGGCACCACCGTCATCACCGGCGCGCGGGTGCTCACGATGAAGGCTGGCCTTGGCGCGGATGATGCGGGCGTCATCGAAAATGGCATGATCGTGATCGAAGGCGACCGCATCACCGACGTGCACGATGCCACCGTGGTCAAGATGGCGTTTCCCGAAGGCACGCGGATGATTGACGCCAGCGGCAAGACCATCATGCCGGGTCTGGTCGATGCCCATGCTCACGGGCCTTACGGGGTTGGCGATCTGATCCCGCAGCAGAACTGGACGCTGTTGCAGGATCTGGCGATGGGCGTCACCACCGTGCACAACCCGTCGAGCCAGGCGAGCACGGTGTTCGCCGCTGCCGAACGCCAGCGCGCCGGACTGACGCTGGCCCCGCGCATCTTCTCGACCGGGGAGATTATTTACGGCGCCAAGGCGCCCGGCGTCTATGCCCGGATCGACAGCTTTGACGATGCGCTGGCCCACGTGCGCCGGATCAAGGCGCAGGGCGGCATCTCGGTCAAGAATTACAACCAGCCGCGCCGCGAACAGCGCCAGATGGTCGCGCGCGCGGCGGCGGCCGAGAATATGCTGGTGGTGGCCGAGGGTGGATCGCTGTTCGGGATGGACATGAACCTCGTTGCCGATGGCAATTCGACCCTTGAACACAATGTGCCGGTGGATGTGTTCTACGAAGACGTGTTGCAGTTCTTCGGCCAGTCGAACAGCAATTACACGCCCACGCTGGTGGTCACTTATGGTGGGCTGGCGGGCGATCCCTATTGGCGCCAAGCGATGGATGTGTTCGATCACCCGCTGATGATCCACACCCCGCCCAAGGCGCTGCTCGCGGAAAATGGTCGCCGGGTGAAGGCCCCTGAATGGGCTTTCGTCGACGACAACAACGCCCGCGAGGCGCGCAAACTGGCGCAGCGCGGGGTGAAGGTCAGCATCGGTGCGCATGGCCAGCAGGCAGGCATCGGCGCGCATTGGGAATTGTGGAGCTTCGCACGCGGCGGGATGAGCGCGGTGGAGGCGCTGAAGGCAGGCACCATCACCTCGGCGCAATCACTCGGCATGGCCAAGGACATTGGCAGCATCGAGGTGGGCAAGCTCGCGGACCTCGTGATCCTGTCAGATGATCCCAGCACTGACATCTCCCATTCGGACAATATCGAACAGGTCATGCTCGGCGGGCGGTTGTATGACGCCGCGACGTTGAACGAGGTCGGCACCGGCACCACCACGCGGCAACCCTATTGGTGGGAAGCCCATGGCGGCAAAGGCGCGGGCGGATCGGAAGCGGCGACCGAGGCCGGCCGGGGCCATGCCGATGGGGATGCGGGGTAAGCTGTGGCACAATCGTCATCCCAGCGAAAGCTGGGACCCAGGGCGGCAAGCGTCGGGTTACAAAGCCCTAGGGTTAGCCTGCCGGACAAGCGCGGTCAGCCTTGATCTTGAGCTAGGCTATTCATGGACAAGGTGGCGTATTTCCGGCTTGGTTTCGGAGATAGAACTTTGCGCGTGATCAGGTTGCGTGGTTTGCAGTGTGGGATAAGCCAGCACCGAAGATATAGATATAAATCGTATGAACTCATTGGATTAGACGTCCACATTCACTCCGCCTCCGGCATCACTTTTCCTGACCCGGGAAAAGCGATGGAAGTCCTGGGGTCACGCTTTCATCAGCGTTTCAGGATCAGGTAAAGCGCGCCCTCACCGCCGTGACGGATGTGGGCCTTGCGCACCGCGCTAATCGCACTGCCGTGGCGGCTGGCGGCGAGCCAATCGAGCAGTTTCGCCCGGATCGCCCCGCGCCGCACCATCCGGTCAGCCGGATCGACCGGCCGTTCGCGCCCGGCAATCACCAGCACTACCCGCGCGTTCATCATCCGCGCCTGATCCAGCCCGGCCATGATCCTGTCATAAGCGGCATCGAGCGTGCAATCGTGCAGATCGAGGGTCAGATCGGGATCAAGCCGCCCGCCCTTCATCCGCCGATCCCAGTGCGAATCGAGGCCTGCCCCTGCTTTGTCACCCGCCACTTGAGGCGGTGTTTGGGAGGGGACGGGCCGCGCCATCTTCGGCCGTCGCGCACCCTCCCCCGGCCCCTCGCTCAAGGGAGGGGCGTTAGGCAGCACGGATTTCACCGGGCGGCCCGCCTCCTTGGATTGGGGAGGATTAGGCTGTTCACGCCCCGACATCGGGGTGACGCTTGCGGCAAGATGCGCCCAGGCGGCCTGTTCGCCAGTGGTCAGCCCGCGCAGCAGCCGCGTCATTGACCTGCGCCGAGTCGCGCTGCTGCTCCACGCGGAAGCAGCACATAGGCCCGTCCGCGCCCGCTCATTCCGCCGGCGATCGCCCGCGCGTCATCGCCCGCACCCCAGAAGGTGTCGAATCGGTTCGCGCCCTTGATCGCGCCGCCGGTGTCCTGCGCGACCCACAAGCCGTTTGCCTCCACCCGGTCCAGTTCCAGCCATACCGGCGCGCCCAGCGGCACAAAGGCGGGGTCAGCCGCGACCGAGTTTTCCCGCCGCACCGGCACACCCAGCGCGCCCAAGGGGCCATCCCCGCGCAATTCCGAGAAGAAAATCCAACTTTTGTTGAGCCGCATCAGATCGCGCCCTTCGCGCGGGTTGTCGCGGATATAGGCCATGATGCCCTGCATTGATCCGGAATACTTGCCCGGCCCTTCACCCAGCAGGCCGCGTTCCCGCATTACCCCGCCAATGCCGACATATTCGCGCCCGTTCTGCCCGGCATAGCCGATGCGGATCACCTCACCTTCGGGGGTGCGCAATCGGCCCGAGCCTTGAATCTGGAGGAAGAAGAATTCGACCGGATCAGCCGCCCACGCGATGATCGGAGCCACGCCATTGAGCGCCCCGTCCTCGATCGCCGCGCGGTCGTAATAGAGCACGAACCGGCCCTGTTCGTCATAGCGGCCCAGCGGCGCGCGGCCCGTGCGTTCGGCAGCGGGGACATCATCGGGCCATGCGCGCACCAGATCGGGCGGCATTGCGTAAACCGGCACGGTGAAGCCTTCGCGGCGGGTGCGGCTACCTGCGATCTCAGGCTCGAAATAGCCGGTGGCGAACGCGCGGCCGTCGCCGACCTGCACCGGGGTGAATTGTTCTGCGAAGAATTGCCGCGCACGCGCCGGAGCCCAGCCGCGCGCCGCATCGCAGGGCCGACGCCAATCGCCCACAAGAGTCAATCCGCTGGCATCGTCACGCGTCAGCAGCCGCGGGCAGGATTCGATAAAGCTGGAAAGCGCCCCTTGCGCATCGCGGTCATTGACCGGAAGCGCAGCAACCGCCGGGCCAAGCGCGATCCCGGCAAGCAGGGCATTCGCCGTCACCGGCGCGACTGCGGGGGCTGCGACTGGGGGGGCTGCAACCACTGGCGGCGGCACGCTGCCATTCGGGATAATGCGCCCGCACGCCGCAACGAAAAGCAGCGTTATAAGTGCCAGCACCGACCGCATTTCAGGCTCCTTGAACGATCAAGCGGGGGGGGCACGATCAGGCGGTGCCAGGCCGCCTTGCGATCAACCCTCGTCGGTTTCGTCGAGCACCCAGTTGGGATCGCGCGCTGCGGTGTTGCGCGCGAACGTCCACACGTCGCGGCTTTCAATCGCATCGTCGAGCGACCCTGCGATGACATTGCCGTCCTTGTCGCGGGTGATGGCGGCCACATCGGCCACGAACAGCAGCGCAATCCGCGCCATCCGGCCATCAAGCGAGGCTGAATGGATGCGGGTTTCCTCAATCCGGATCAGTGTATTGTCGAGCGTTTCGCCCGCCGCTTCGCGCGCATCAAGCGCGGCGACGAAGCCCGCATAAACATCATCGTCGCACAATTCGCGCAGCGTTTCGCGGTCGCCCTGCCAGAACGCTTCGAGCACCATCTGGTAGGCACCGCGTGCGCCTTCGAGGAATTGGCCAAGATTGAATGTATTGTCCGCAGCAGCGATTTCGCGAAGGCCCCGTTCGACCGCAGGCATCACGCCTTCAAGTTCGGGCGCGCGCGGGGCGGCAACAGCCGCCGCAGTAGCAGGGTGGACAACGCCAGCGGGCTTATCATCCGCATCGAAGCGCTGTGGCACGGATTCCTCTTCATGCTCCGCCCGGCGTCCAAGCACCGAATAGAGGCGAAGGCCGAGAAACGCGGCGACCATGGCGAGGAGAACGATTTCAAGCACTGTAACAATCCGATCTGCGAACCGGACGCGCACACCTTATGACACGCAAACGTCCATGAACTTCCACTTTAGCCCTAAATGGGGATCGATTACAAATAGCCAACAGCCAATCCGTTGCCGACCGGGCGGGAGTCGTGCAGTTTGCGATGTCATTCTGCACCCTGTTGCGAGCGCGCCGCGCCCCTGCTAGGCGCGCGGCAAGCCGTGTTTGGCGCACGGAAACGGTGTGTCAGACGCAATTCCTGTTACTTAAATTGAAAGACACAATATCCAATGGCCGACGAAGAAGGCGTGCTCACCGATCTGGACAATGCCAACGCTGGTGCGGGCAGCGATCCCAAGCCCAATGGCGCCGATACCCTGCCTGCGGTCGGGATCATCACCCAGTATGTGAAAGACCTGTCGGTTGAAAACCCTGCCGCGCCCGACGTGTTCCAGTGGAATGAGCCGCCGCAGATCGATGTGCAATTCAACATCGCCGCCGAATCGGTGAGCGCCGATGTTCATGAAGTCACTTTGAAGCTGACGCTGACCGCCGCATCGACTCGCGGCACTATGTACATGATCGATCTGGCCTATTGCGGCCTTGTCGGCATGCGCAACGTGCCTGAGGAACAGGCCCACGCCTTCCTTTATGCCGAAGCCCCGCGCCTGCTGTTCCCCTTCGCCCGCCGGGTAGTGGCCGATGCAGTGCGCGATGCCGGGTTCCCGCCGCTGATGGTCGATCCGGTCGATTTCAACGGCCTCTATATGCAGCAATTGGCGGCACGCCGGGCTGAAGAAGCCGCCGGAGGCACCCCGATCGCCCCCGTCAGCGGCAACTCCTGATTTCTGGCGTCGGCGGGCACTCGCGATGAGCCTGCTGAAGAACGTCGGCACCATTGGCGGGCTGACCATGGTCAGCCGGGTGTTCGGCTTTGCCCGCGACATCATGCTTGCCCGCGTGCTCGGCGCGGGGGGGGTGGCGGATGCGTGGCAGCTGGCGTTCCAGCTGCCCAACCTGTTCCGCCGCCTGTTTGCCGAAGGTGCCTTCGCATCCGCATTCGTGCCGTTGTTCAACCGCCACATGGCCGCTGACGAGAGCGAGGCGCGGCGCTTTGCGGGCGAGGTGCTCGCGGTGCTGCTGCCGATTCTTGTGCTGTTCGGCGCGGTGATGATGCTGGCGATGCCGTGGGTTCTCTGGGCCTTTGCCAATGCCGAACTGCGCGGCAATGAGGCAAACTATGATCTGGCGGTGATGATGGGCCGGATCGCGTTTCCCTACCTGATGTTCATGAGCATGGCGACGCTGGTGGCGGCAATCCTCAACTCGCTATCGCGCTTTGCCGCTGCTGCCGCCGCACCGATCCTGCTGAATATCTGCCTCCTGGCCGCGCTGGTGTGGGGCGCGTTTCAGACACCGGGAGAGGCCGCGCGCGCGGCGACCGGGATCGGGCTGGCGATTGCAGTTTCAGTGAGCGGGCTGCTGCAACTCGGCTGGCTTTATTGGTTCATGCGCCGCGCGGGCTTCCGCATCCCGAGGGGGCGTCCGCGGATCACCGCGCGGGTCAAGGAAATGGGCGTGCTGATCGTGCCGGCGGTGTTTGGCGCGGGGGTGTATCAGATCAGCCGCTTCATCGATCTGTTCTTCATTCGCGGGCTTCCCGATGGCAGCCTCACCTACATGGCGATGGCTGATCGCTGGAATCAGTTGCCGCTGGGCATCATCGGCATCGCGCTGGGCACAGCGATCCTGCCCGCGCTGTCCCGCTACATCTCCAAGGCCGAGGATGACGAGGCGGTGCGCCTGCAAGCCAACGCGGTCGAACTCGCCATGCTGTTGACCCTGCCGTGCGCGGTGGCGCTGTTCTTTACCGGGTTTGCCTTCGTCAAGGCGTTCATGCAGGGCCAAGCCTTTACCGCTGAGGACGCGCGCGTAACCGGCATGGTCGTTTCGGCGCTGGTTGTCGGCCTGCCCGCCTATGTGCTGGTCAAGGTGCTGACCCCCAATTTCTTCGCGCGCAAGGATACCCGCACCCCGGTTTATACCGCCGCCGCTTCGCTGGTGGTGACGGTGGGGTTGAATATCGCGTTGGTGCCGATTTTTGGCGTGGTCGGTCTGGCGCTGGCGGGGGCGGCGGGGGCGTGGGTCAATATCATTCTGCTCGGCGGGATTCTGGCGCGGCGCGGGTTTTTCCGCCTGCCCGCGCGGGTGTTTGGCCGGATCGCACGAATCGCGCTCGCCTCAGCGCTGATGGGGGCGGCGCTGATGGCATTGATGCCGGTGATTACCCTGTGGCTTGACGGCCCCTTCACAATGCGCCTGCTGGCAATTGGCGCGATCATGGCGACGGCGGGCGTCACCTATGGCGCAGGCACCGTGGTGCTCGGCGTACTCGACAAGGCGACGGTGCAGCGCCTAATGCGCCGCCAGAACTAACAAAGCAGGACAAATCATGCGCGTCGTTTCCGGCATCCAGCCCACGGGCAAGCCCCACCTTGGCAATTATCTCGGCGCGATCCGCAATTACGTGAAGTTGCAGGATGACGCCCATGCCGCCGGGGGTGAGTGCCTGATTTTCATCGCTGATCTGCACGCGATTTCGATGCCGCACGATCCGGCTGATCTCGCTGCTTCAACGCTCGAACTGGTTGCCACGCTGGTTGCTTGCGGACTTGATCCCGACAAGACGATCCTGTTCAATCAGGCGCAGGTTCCCGCCCACCCCGAACTGCAATGGCTGCTGAGCGGCACCGCCCGCATGGGCTGGTTGAACCGCATGACCCAGTGGAAGGACAAGGCCGGCAAGAACCGTGAGGGGCAATCGGTGGCGCTGTTCACCTATCCCGTGCTGCAAGCCGCCGACGTACTGCTGTATCAGGCGACCCACGTGCCGGTGGGCGAGGATCAGAAACAGCATCTCGAACTCGCCCGCGACATTGCGCAAAAATTCAACAATGATTTCGGGACGGAGGACGCGCCGATCTTCACCCTGCCCGATCCGATCATCCCCGCCGAAGCCGCGCGGATCATGAGCTTGCGCGATGGCAGTGCCAAGATGTCGAAGTCTGACCCGTCCGACATGAGCCGCATCAACCTGTCGGATGATGCCGACACGATGGCGCAAAAGGTGAAGAAGGCGAAAACCGATCCCGAACCGCTGCCCAGCGAAGAAGCCGGGCTGGCTGACCGGCCAGAGGCGCGCAATCTGGTTGGCATCTATGCAGCGCTGTCAGGGCAATCGGCGGCGCAGGTGCTCAGCCAATATGGCGGACAGGGTTTCGGCGGTTTCAAGCCCGCGCTGGCGGATTTGCTGGTCGCAACGCTCGGCCCGATTCGCGAACGATTCGTGGCGTTGAAAGACGACCGCGAAGCCTTGGACGCAATCCTTGCGCGCGGGGCGGCCAAGGCGCGCGAACGCGGAGCGCCGACGCTGAGCGCAGCCTACCGCGCCTTGGGGCTGGTGCGGCACTGATATTGCTCGCGCACCGCGACGAAGCGAGGCGTGTGCACGGCCAATGTTCAATCGCCGTTCATGACTTAAAGATATGATATCGCGTTCAAGCACCAATGCCGTTGTCGCACTGGCGCCAATACAAGGGTTGTGTCATTATGACCGCTATGTCCTCGATCAAATCTCTCGCCCGCCTCGGCCTGCCGCTTGCCCTTGTGCTCGGCGTGTCGGCCTGTGCCACCCCGTTCAAGGCGGAGGTATCGCGTTTCGCGGTGCCATTACCTGCGCCGCAAGGGCAGACCTTTGCCGTGGTCGCGGAAGACCCCAAGCTGGCTGGCGGACTCGAATTCTCGCTCTATGCCGATATGGTCGCGAAAGAACTGGAGCGCATCGGTTACAACCGTGCATCTTCCCCTGAAACCGCCAATATGCTGGTACGCTTCGATTACGGGGTGGATAACGGGCGAGAACGCGTTCGTTCCGACTATGGCGGCTATGGTGGTTACGGCGGCTATGGCGGCTATGGCGGCTTCGGTCGGTTTGGTGGCTTTGGCGGGTTCGGTCATCATCGCGGCTATGCGTATGGCCTGTACGATCCCTATCTCGGTGGAGGCGGGGTGCGCAGCTACACAGTTTACACCAGCGGGATCGACGTGAAGATTGATCGCACTGCCGATGGTCAGCGCCTGTTCGAAGGTAAGGCCGAAGCCGTATCGCGGTCAAACCGCCTGCCCAACCTCGTCCCCAATCTGGTGGATGCAATGTTTACCGATTTTCCCGGTTCTTCGGGTGAGGTTGTGCGGATTACCATCAAGGATGACGAAAAGACCGTGCGCCCCGCCCCGGATGATAGCGGCGGCTACTGATAATAATTCCCTGAAAGGGGACAAACAGGCGGCACCGGGAGATCGGCGCCGCCTTTTTTGTTGTCCTGCGCCGACGCGCGGGAATCAGCGTTCGGCGTGGTGATCGCTGCGCTGCGCACTGTGAGCCCGCGGCAGGCGCGTAAAACGCGAGTGGGCACGTCGCACTTGCCCTGCTCCGGTGCCGCGCGACGCGCTGTGGCGATTGCGATGCTCGCGAAACAACTGGGCCAGCAATACCTGCCCAAAGGCCCAGTCGTCGATTCCGGAATCCGCATTGATATGGCCGATGGAGCCAGCATAGGCGAAGCTCGATCTCCAATCGGTCGCAAACCCGCGCGCCACCCCCAGCGCGCAATAGCGGTCATTCTCGCTCGCGGCGAGGAACGAGGGAAACGGCAAGGTCTGGCGCGGCACAGGAGCGAAGCGGGCAAGCCGCGCATCGACACCTTCGCGCTCGACATCCGGCGGGGCTACGAGCAGCGCGCCGACGACTGGATTGCCCTGTTCAGGCTGTTCGTATTGCGCCCACCATGCCACCGCATGGCACCCAAGGCTGTGCGCCACAAGTATCACCGGGCGCTGCGCACGATGAACCGCGAGATTGATCTTGTTGACCCAGGTGTTGCGATGAGGATCGTCCCACATCCCGAGATCAACGCGCTCGCAATCCGGGATTTTTGCTTCCCAATAGGACTGCCAATGGTGTTCGTTGCTGTTACCAAGACCCGGGATAATGAGGATTAGCGGATCGTCACCGAGCCGGTCAGCGTCGAGTTCAAAGTTGTGGGTCATTTCCTGCTCCTGTTAGGGCGTAAACGACCGTCCATACGTATGGTCCGACAGCAGGAGAGATAATTCAATTGAATTGATTGACAATAGACTTGCGGCAGGCCGTGAGATTTTTTGCGGCGAGCCGATTACAGCTTGGCGTGCCCCCCGGTCGAGCCGAACCCGCCTGCGCCGCGATCTGTTGCGTCCAGTTCGGCGACCTCGTCCCACGCCGCCTGCACCACCGGGGCGAGCACCAGTTGCGCGACGCGGTCGCCGCGTTGAATCGTGAAGGCTTCGTTGCCCAGATTGATCAGGATCACCTTCAGCTCGCCGCGATAATCAGAATCGATCGTGCCGGGGGTGTTGGGGACGGTAATCCCGTGTTTGAGCGCCAACCCTGATCGCGGGCGCACCTGAATTTCGAAGCCTTGCGGGATTGCGACTGCCAATCCGGTCGCCACCGCATGGCGCGCGCCGGGCGTGATCACCACGTCCTCGGCGCTGACCACATCCATGCCCGCCGCGCCCGATGTGGCATAGGCGGGCAGCGGCAGGCCCTCGCCGTGGGGCAGGCGTTTCACCTCGACGAATACAGGTGAACTCATTCGGCAGCTTCCGCCCGGAACGCCGCCGCGATGCGTTCGGCCAGCGCCATCGCGACCGCGCTCTTGGGCATTTCGTCGAGCGTTTCGACCCCTTCGGCGCTGACGATATGCACGC
The DNA here is from genome assembly GCF_053628655.1 of Porphyrobacter sp. MBR-49. Classification (NCBI taxonomy): domain Bacteria; kingdom Pseudomonadati; phylum Pseudomonadota; class Alphaproteobacteria; order Sphingomonadales; family Erythrobacteraceae; genus Porphyrobacter; species Porphyrobacter sp. MBR-49. The sequence continues at coordinate 95,274 of NZ_JBRJGU010000007.1, read as the reverse complement.
GGTTCATGTCGCCGCCCATCACGTCACCCGAAACATCATTCGCAACGATCCAGTCGGCCACCTTGCGCTTGCGTTTCTGCTTGGCGTTTTCGATCACGTTTTCGGTTTCAGCAGCAAAGCCGATCACCAGTCCGGGGCGTTTGGCACCGGTCGCGAGATTGGTCAGGATGTCGGGATTTTCGGTCAGCATCAGCGCGGGCGGAGCCGATCCGCGCTTCTTGATCTTTTCGCCGCGATATTCCTTGGGCCGCCAATCGGCCACCGCAGCCACCATCACCGCGACATCGGCAGGCAACGACCGCTTGACCGTTTCGGCCATTTCCTGCGCGCTTTCCACGTCCAGTCGCTTGACCCCAGCCGGGGTTTTCAACGCGACCGGGCCCGCCACCAGCGTCACCCGCGCGCCCAGAGCGGCGGCGGCGGCGGCAATGGCAAAGCCTTGCTTCCCGCTCGACCGGTTGGCGATATAGCGCACCGGATCAATCGCTTCCCAGGTCGGCCCGGCAGTGACCAGCACGTGGCGACCCGCCAGCGGGCGGTGCGATGCGGCGATGCCGAAATCGGCGCCTTCAGGCACCTCGCCCAGCACCGCCTCGATCTCGTCGGGCGTGGCAGGGGCGATCGGTTCGGGGGCGGTTTTGCGCGGGTCCACCTCGTGGTTGATTGCGCCAATGTCGATCGGCGGGGCGGCGTTAGCGCTCCCCTTCCGCGCCAGCAACGGGCCGCCCAGATCGGGGGCAAACTCGGGCGCGGGTTCTTCTTCGGGCGGGGGAAGATCGCCTTCATCAAGCGGCGGCAAATCTTCGTATTCGGCCTCGATTTCCTCGTGACTGCGCTTGGCGGTTGAGCGCGGGATGATCCGCGAAAAGAAGCTGCTGAGCGCGCCCTCAGGCATGGCCGCATCGCCGGTGCCATCGTCCCCGCCATCTTCATCGCCCTCAAGCGCTTCGACCGGGATTTCCGGGCGCGGCAGGGCGGTGGGTGCGGGCACATCGATGCCGAGATGATCGGCAATCGCACGCCAGATCGCGCCCGGTTCAGGCAGGCGGCCGTAGCCGAATTCACCGCAGGCCATCGGGCCTTCATCGGGGTGGAGCACAGACACGCCCGCCGATTTCAGCACGGCGATATTGCGCTGGGTCGCTTCGTGTTCCCACATCCGCACGTTCATCGCGGGCACCGCGATCACCGGCTTGTCGGTGGCAAGGATCAACGTGGTCGCCAGATCATCGGCAATCCCGCTGGCCATCTTGGCGAGCAGATCAGCCGTTGCCGGGCACACCACCACCAGATCCGCTTCACGGCTGAGCTGGATATGCCCCATCTCGGCCTCGTTCTTGAGGTCGAACAGATTGGTGTAAACCTGATTTTCGCTGAGCGCGGCGAGCGCCATCGGGGTAACGAATTGCTGCCCGCCCTTGGTGATGACGCAGGTGACATCGCCGCCACCCTTGCGGATCAGGCGCACCAGTTCGCAGGCCTTGTAGGCCGCGATCCCGCCGCCCACGACCAACAGAACCTTTGGTCCCGCTGCGCCCATTCCCGTCACACTCCTTGTTGCCCCGCTGGTCCGGCGCGTCACACACTCCCTAGCGCCCTGCCCCAGTCACGCCAAGCCCAGCAAACGTCATGCTCCACGGTGGTTAATATTGTGCTTATACCAAAGCGCGATGAGCCTGTTTCAACGCGCTGGTATAAAGCGCGTGATAGCCATAAGCTGGTGCGTGAAGGGGATTGATCCATGATTTTTGCATTGCGCATTGTGCTCGCCCTGTTGGGCGTGCTGTTTGTTTCGATGAGTTTCGGGTTTTTGACCAACCCCGGCACCGCCGGGGGCGATTTCGGCATCACCGCATTGGGCCCGCAGGGCATGGCGAGCATCAGGGCGGATCTCACCGCATTTTTCGCAGTTGCGGGCGGAGCGTTCCTTCTGGGTGCGTGGAAACGCAATGGCGGGGCGCTGCTGGTAGCCGCAGCTCTGATGGCGATTGCATTTGCCGGGCGCAGCATCAGTGTGGTGTTTGATGGCACCTATGACGGGTGGTTCGTGCCCATGGGTGTGGAGGCCGTATCGGTGATCCTTGCGCTGATCGGCAGCCGCGTGCTGCCCGAGAAGATTAAACCCTCACCCTAAAGCAGCCCCGCCACCGTCGCACCCCATACCGCGCCTGCGCCGACCAGCCCGGCGATGAAATAGCCGATCCAGCCTCCGCCCGCGCCTTGGCTGCGGTCGGTGAGCAGCGGGATTTCAGGCAGTGGCGGCGGTTCGGGGGCGCCGCCTTTGGGCGGGAATTTTTCCTCCAGCCGCCGGATAAGGCCGGGCAGGCGGAACAATGTCTCGGTATCCTGTTTCAGCCGGTCTGCCAGTGCGGCCTCCGGCCCCAACTCGTCGCGAATCCAGCTGCGCACGTAAGGCGCGGCGGTGTCCCACATATTGATATCGGGGTTCAGCTGCGTGGCGATGCCTTCGACCATCACCATCGTTTTTTGCAGCAGCAGCAGGTGCGGCTGGGTCTGCATATCGAAATCACGGGTGATCGCGAACAATCCGTCGAGCATCTGGCCGACGCTGAGTTCCTTTACCGGCTTGCCGCGCATCGGTTCACCCACCGCGCGCAGAGCCGTGGCGAATTCACCGACCGAATGATAACTCGGCACATATTGCGCCTCGAAATGGATTTCTGCGACCCGCCGGTAATTGCCCGTGGTCAGGCCGTAGAGAATCTCTGCCAGCCATTGCCGCGCGCGCCGGTCGATCCGGCCCATGATCCCGAAATCAATCGCGGCGATAGTGCCGTCATCCTCGACGAACAGGTTGCCCTGATGCATATCGGCATGGAAAAATCCGGCGCTGATCGCCTGCGTCAGAAAACTGATGACCAGTTTTTCCGACAGCGCGGAAAGATCGTGCCCGCGCGCGCGCAATTCATCGACCCGGCTGATCTTGATCCCGTCGATCCATTCGATCGTCAGCACCCGGCCATTGGTGCGATCCCAGTCGATGCCGGGAATGCGATAACCGGGCACGCCCGCCATCTGTTCGGCAAGCTCGCTGGCAGAGGCGGCCTCGCGCCGCAGATCGAGTTCGGAATTGGTCCAGCGTTTGAAATTGGCGATAGTCAGGCGCGGGCGCAGACGCTCGGCCTCCCCGCCGCCCATCGCTTCAAGATGCGCGGCGGCCCATTCATAGGTCTGGATGTCGCGCGCGAATTTCTCGCGGATGCCGGGGCGCAGCACCTTGATCGCGACCTTGCGGCCATCGGTGGTGATGCCCTTGTGCACCTGCGCGATCGACGCCGCGCCGACCGGTTCGGGGTCGATTTCCGCGAACAGCTTGTCAATCGGCTGACCAAAGCTGCCCTCAATCGCCGCCTTGATGTCGGCAAACGGCACCGGCGGCAGGCTGTCTTGCAAGGACAGCAGGTTGTTCGCCGCTTCCTCGCCCACCAGATCGGGCCGGGTGGCGAGGCTTTGCCCCAGCTTGATCGCCGCCGGGCCGATGGCGCGGAACGCTCCGGCATAATCGGGCGTGCCGCGTTTACCGGTTAGCGTGGCGAGCCGCGCCAGCCGCACCATACGGCGCAGCGTTGCGGGCGCGTTGGGATCATTCTCGATCCCCACCAGCGCCCGGCGGCGCGCCAGCGTTACGCCCCAGCGCGCGAGGCGGAAGAGATGCGTTGCGGAACTTGTCACGCGTTAAATCTTCCACCCCGAATGGATCGCCACCAGCCCGCCCATAATCGGTTCGACCCGCGTATTGGCAAAGCCGGCGCTGCGGATCATCGCTTCAAACGCGGGCATCGGCGGAAACTTGCGGATCGATTCGGCCAGATAGCGATAGGAATCCGCATCGCCTGCAATCATCTGCCCCATGCGCGGCAGCAGGTGTTCGGAATAGATATCATAGGCCTGTTTCAGCCCCGACCATTCAACGGTCGAAAATTCGAGGCAGAAAAACCGCCCGCCCGGTCGCAGCACGCGTAGCGCCTCGGCCAGCGCGCGGTCGATATGGGTGACGTTGCGGATGCCGAACGCGATGGTGTACGCATCGAAGGTGTTGGCGGGGAAGTTCACTTCCTCGGCGTTCTGGCAGGTGAAGACGAGGCTGCCATCGTCCTCGCCCAAGCCCCGCTCCAGCGCGCGTTCGGCGCCCACGTCGAGCATATCCTGATTGATATCGGCAACGGTGATATGCGCGCCGCGCTCCGCCATGCGAAACGCGATGTCGCCGGTGCCGCCCGCCATATCGAGGATCTGCTCACCCGCCTGCGGTTTCACGCGCTTGACGAAACGATCCTTCCACAGCCGGTGCATCCCGCCCGACATGGCATCATTCATGATGTCGTATTTGCGCGCGACGCTGGAGAAAACCTCGCCCACTTTGCGGGTCTTTTCCTCAGGCGTGACCTGCGTGTAGCCGAAGGAAACGGTATCGTCAGTGCTCTGTGTCATGCGGCGTTCCCTAGAGGGAATTGAGCCGGGCGCAAAGGGTGTTAGAGGGGTTCCCATGTGCGAAGTTTGCAATGCCTGAACTCCCCGAAGTCGAAACAACGGTGCGTGGCCTCGCGCGGTTCCTCGATGGCGCACGGATCACCCGCGTCACATTGAACCGCCCCAATCTGCGCCGCCCCTTCCCCGCCGATCTGGTGCAGATGTTGTCCGGAGCGCAAGTGACCGGCCTTTCGCGCCGGGCGAAATACGGCCTTATCCATTTGAACCGCGATGCGACGATGATTTTCCATCTGGGTATGAGCGGGCGCTGGCGGATCGATCCCGAAACCTCTGATCCCCACGACCACCTGCTGCTGGAAACCGCCGACCACCGCTTTGCCCTATGCGATCCGCGCCGCTTTGGTTCGGTCGATCTGCTGGCAACAGATGCATTGGATGCCTGGCCGCAATTCGCCGCGCTTGGCCCCGAACCGTTGGGGCCGGGGTTGACGGCGGCGCATCTAAAGGCCGCGCTGGCGGGAAAAACCCAGTCCATCAAACTGTGCCTGCTCGATCAGCGGATCGTGGCGGGGCTCGGCAATATCTATGTGTGCGAGGCGCTGTGGCGCGCCGGTATCCGCCCAACCCGGCCCGCGGGCAAGGTATCGGGGCCGCAATTGGCACGGCTGGTGCCCGCGATCCGCGACGTGCTCGACGCCGCAATCCGCGCTGGCGGTTCGACTTTGCGCGATTACACCCAACCCGATGGTGAGCTTGGCTATTTCGCCAGCAGCTTTGATGTCTATGGCCGCGAAGGGCAGGCCTGCCACAGCGATGATGGCGGGGTAATCGCCCGTATCGCGCAGGGCGGACGCAGCACATGGTACTGCCCGATCTGCCAGAAGTAGGGGAGAAACGTTGACCTTGCGCGCATCAGCGACTATGCGCGCTGCTTTCCGGCGGTAGGGCCATGCGTCCGACCCCTTATTTTCGAGCACACCGAACAGTTTTCCCGGCCCGCTCAGGCGGCTAGAACCAAACGCGAGACAGACACGAATTATGGCCAACACGCCGCAAGCCAAAAAGCGCATCCGCCGCAACACCGCCCGCGCCGAAATCAACGGTGCGCGCATCAGCCGCATCCGCAGCTTCATCAAGAAGGTCGAATCGGCCTGCGAAGCCGGTGACAAAGACGCCGCTGCCGTGGCGCTCAAGGCCGCTCAGCCGGAAATGGCGCGCGGCGTCGCTCGCGGCGTGCTGCACAAGAACACCGTGGCGCGCAAATTGTCGCGGCTGACGCGCCGAGTCGCCACGCTCTGATTCGTTTTGGGCAGCTGCGTAAGCTTGTTTAATGGGCGTTTACGGGTTGCAAAAAATGCAAATGCCTAATCGGGTCGCGCTCAACCAGCGCGGCCCGTTTTGGTTTGTGGCGATTGTGACAGGGCGAACCCTCACAAATGTCAGGATTCCTCGCGATTCGCACAGTATCCCACCCGCTTATTGTGTGAATTCATGCACTTGAATGCAAGTCTGCGGCATTGCGCCGAGTCAACAGGAATATTTCACTTTTTTTAAAAGTCCGTGCTTGCGCAAACCTGCAGGGAGTTCTTTAGATAGTCCCTGTCCGGTGTGGATTAGACCGGGCCTTAACAAACTGGCCGACAGGGGGGGCTTCGGAAACTCGGTTTCCGGAGCAGGCAAACTATTGCCTGTCGCAATGGGGAAGGCATGATTCTGCGATCCATAGGGGCGCGCAGAACAGGCATGGATTGGGGACGAGATTGTGCACAAAATCGACAAGGCACGGACATCCGGCCGACAGGCGGATGAACATCTGATGGAAGACGCAGAAGCCGTAAACCTTGCCGCCGATTGGTCTGATATCAGTCAGGGCCTGCGCAAGGATCTGGGCCACCAATTGCACAGCCAGTGGATCAAGCCGATCCAGCTTGGCAATATCAATCGCGAAACCGGCACGCTCGATCTCTATCTGCCGACCGAATTTTCAGCCAACTGGGTGCGTGACCGATTCCATGATCGGCTGCAACTGGCGTGGAAAATCGCGCGCAGCGAAGTGCGCAGCGTCAACATCCAGGTGCATCCCGGTCGCCGCCATCTGCCCGAACTGCGGCTGGACGATGGCCGCCGCCCCGCCAATGACGGCGCATCGGCAATCGCGATGGCGGCAGGCGCGATGGGCGATGCCAGCTTCACATCATCGGTCGGTCTTGATCCGTCGCTGACCTTTGCCGCATTTGTCACGGGCGAAGCCAACGTGCTGGCCTGCAACGCAGCGCAGCGCATGGCCGCGCTGGAACAGCCGCAATTCTCGCCGCTCTATCTCAAGGCGGCGACCGGGCAGGGTAAAACCCATCTGCTGCACGCCATCGGCCACGCCTATCTGCAAACCCACCCGCGCGCGCGCATCTTTTACTGTTCGGCCGAACGTTTCATGGTCGAATTCGTGCAGGCGTTGAAATCGAGCCAGACCATCGAATTCAAGGCGCGGCTGCGCAGCTTTGATCTGCTGCTGGTAGACGATATCCAGTTCATCATCGGCAAGGCGAGCGCGCAGGAAGAATTGCTCTACACCATCGATGCGCTGCTGGCCGAAGGCAAGCGGCTGGTGTTCGCCGCTGACCGCGCCCCGCAGGCGCTCGACGGCGTCGAACCGCGCCTGCTTTCGCGTCTGTCGATGGGGCTGGTGGCCGATATCCAGCCTGCCGATATCGAGCTTCGCAAGAAAATCCTGGTGTCCAAACTGACCCGCTTTGCTGCGATTGCGGTGCCTGATGATGTGATCGAATTCCTCGCCCGCACCATCACCCGCAATGTGCGCGAACTGGTTGGCGGCCTCAACAAACTGATCGCCTATGCCCAGCTGACCGGGCAGGAAGTGAAACTTCAGCTGGCCGAAGAACAGCTCACCGATATCCTCTCGGCCAACCGCCGCCGGATCACCATTGACGAGATTCAGCGCACAGTGTGCCAGTTCTACCGCATCGACCGCGCGGAAATGAGCAGCAAACGCCGCGCGCGTGCGGTTGTCCGCCCGCGTCAGGTGGCAATGTATCTGTCCAAGGTGCTGACCCCGCGCAGCTACCCCGAAATCGGGCGCAAGTTCGGCGGGCGCGATCATTCCACCGTGATCCACGCGGTGCGCCTGATCGAAGACCTGCGCACCCGCGATGCTGATATGGACGGCGATGTGCGCAGCCTGCTGCGCCAGCTGGAAAGCTGAACAGTTGCAATTGTGCGTTCCGGCGCAATGCAGAGACAATGCTCGACAGGCGGCGCGCAGGTTGTAAACAGCCTGCCCATGCCCACTCGACCGCTTACGCCCGACCAGATCGATCTTCCCGCCAGCGCGTTCCCGGCGCTGTTGCGCGGCGTAAAGGGGCAATGCCCGCGCTGCGGCGCGGCGGCATTGTTTCGCGCATGGCTGAAACCGGTCGATGCCTGCCCGCATTGCCGGCAGGATTGGTCGGTACAGCAGGCCGATGACTTTCCGGCCTATATCGGCATCTTCGTGGTCGGCCACCTGCTTGCGCCAGTGGTGATCGCGATGATCGGCACCTTCGGCATGTCGGCTTGGGCAACGCTGGCGATTATCCTGCCGGTGGCGGTGGTGATGCTGATCGCCATGCTGCAACCGGTCAAGGGCGCGGTGATTGCGTTCCTGTGGTGGCACGGCATCGGCGCGTTCCGGCAGGAACGGCGCGCGGCCCCGCCTGCCCTTGGGGCGCCTACGGACGAACCATGACCCTCTCGCCCGCCCGGCTTGATCGTTTTGCCCGCCACATCGTGTTGCCCGAAGTCGGCGGCGCGGGGCAAGTCAGACTGGCGGGCAGCCACGTCGCGATCATCGGGCTTGGCGGGATTGGCAGCCCCGCATTGCAATATCTGGCGGCAAGCGGGATCGGCAGGCTTACCCTTGTCGATGACGATGTGGTTGATGTCAGCAACCTGCAACGCCAGACGATCTTCACCACCCGCGATGTCGGTTATGGCAAGGCGGTATCGGCGCGGCGCTGGCTCGCCAATTTCGACGATACGCTGGCCGTCGACGTGTCCGACGCGCGGATCACGCCTGAAAACGCCGCCAGCCTGATCGCGGGCGTTGATCTGGTGGTCGACGGCACCGACAATTTCGCCACACGGCTAGCCGTGTCCGATGCCTGCGTGGCGGCAGGGGTTCCGCTGCTGTCGGCCGCCGTCGGGCGGTTTCAGGGGCAGGTCGCCGCCTTCGCCGGGCATTTGCCGGGTGAAGCCTGCTATCGCTGCTTTGTCGGTGATGCCTTTGATGCCGAGGACTGCGATACCTGCGCCGATGACGGGATGCTGGGGGCGATGGCCGGATGGGCGGGCAGCTTTGCCGCACTGCAAGCGGTCAAGGTGCTGCTGGCAGGCACATCGGCGCTGGGCGATCCCGGCTGGGGGCGGCTGCATATCCTTGACGGCCTTGCGCCGGGCCTACGCACGATCCGCATCGCCAAAGATGCGGGGTGCCGGGGGTGTGGGTTAGCTGTTTAGCGCACATTGCGAAGGGCTGCCCTTTTTGAGCGACCTTTGTTAAAGGGGAAAGCGGCCCTTCGACAGGCTCTGGGCGAGCGGAGATTTGGATATGCTGCAATTCGGGGTGATCGGACACAAAGGCCGCATGGGGCAGGCGCTGGAAGCGGCAATTGCCGAAGCGGGGCACGAAATGCGTGTGGGCGTGGATGCCGGGGGCAATCCCGGCCCGCTGGCGGGGCAATGCGATGTGCTGGTCGATTTTTCCGCGCCGGACGCGCTGGCCACCAATCTTGGCGCGGCGAAGGTGGCGGGGATTCCGATTCTGATCGGCACCACCGGATTGCAGGAGGAACATTTCGTCTTGCTCGCCAAAGCCGCCAGTGCGGTGCCGGTGCTGCAATCGGGCAACTTCTCGCTAGGCATCACCTTGATGGCGCATCTGGTGCGGGAGGCGGCGGCGCGGCTGGGGCCGGATTGGGATATCGAAGTGCTGGAAATGCATCACCGGATGAAGGTCGATGCGCCGTCGGGCACCGCCAAGCTGCTGGGTGAAGCCGCAGCCGCAGCGCGCAAGATTGATCTGGCCGCCAATACGGAAAGCGGCCGTCACGGCATGACCGGCGCGCGGCGCGAAGGCGCAATCGGTTTTGCCACCCTGCGCGGCGGCACGGTGGCGGGCGAACATTCCGTGATCTTTGCCGGGCCGGACGAACGGCTGACGATCTCTCATAACGCCGAAGACCGCATGATCTTTGCGCGCGGAGCGGTGAAGGCGGCCGCATGGCTGATCGGTAAGCCCGCCGGGCGTTACAGCATGAACGACGTGCTGGGGCTGTGACGCTTGACCGGCACAGCACCCGGTGTATTGGATAAACAACACACTTGGGAGCCATCATCATGTCGCACGCCTTGACGCCCGCGCAAGAAGCCGCGCGACTTGTCGATACCCTCGGGCCGGAGGCGCTGGCCAAGGCTGAGGCCTATACCACGGGCAATCACTGGCTGCTGTTCGCCGGGGTCGCAGTATCTTTGTTGGTCGCCTGGATCATGGTGCGCCTGCGCCTGCTTGACTGGGTTGCTGAGCGGTTGGAACAGCGCAAACCATTCGTTTCCACCTTCGCGGTCAGCGCTGCGTTCTTCCTGATTTCAGCAGTACTGACCCTTCCGTGGGTCATTTTCACCGATTGGCATCGCCAGCGAAACTACGACCTGTCGCAGCAACCGCTGGGCGATTTCCTCGGGCAGGTGGCGATCAGCGAAGCGATCACAATCATGGTCGGAGGGCTGTTCCTGGCCGGGGTCTACACCCTGATCCGCCGCACCGGGCGGCGCTGGTGGATATGGAGTGGAGGGCTTGCTGCTGTAACGGTGTTGCTGATGTTGCTCGCCGGGCCAAGCCTGATTGAACCATTGTTCAACGAATACAAACCCGTCCCCCCCGGAGAGGTGCGCACGGCGCTCGAGCGAATTGCCGATGATGTCGATATCCCGCATGACCGCATTTTCATGTATGACGGGTCGCGCCAGTCGGAACGGTTCACCGCCAATGTTTCCGGCATCGGCCCAACCGCGCGGATCGCGATTTCCGATGTGGCGCTGAAAGAGGCATCACTTGCCGAAGTGCGCGCAGTGACAGGTCATGAGGCCGGGCATTACAAGCTTGGCCATATCTGGCGTTACGTGGTGATCTTCCCGCTGCTGGCGATGCTGTTCTTCTATCTGCTCAATCGCCTGTTTGCGCCAACGGCGCGATTGCTGGGGAGCGATGCCCGGCTCGGCGAGCCGCGCGGACTGCCCGTGTTCGCTGTGGTGGGATCGGTGCTCGGGTTGCTTATCACGCCGCTCACCAACACCCTCACGCGGGTGGGTGAGACTGAGGCGGATCGGTATTCGCTCGAAACCGTAGGCGAACCCGATGCGCTGGCGAGCGCGCTGGTGAAGACGGCGGAGTATCGTTACCCGCGGCCAAGCCCGCTGGAAGAGGTGCTGTTTTACACCCACCCTTCGGTGGAAAAGCGCGCGCTGCGGGCAATGGAATGGAAAGCCGCGAGCCGTCAAACGGACGGAAAGTAACTTCGGGCGGTCTTCGTGCAATGCATGGTGAAGCCAGCGCAGTGGCTGATCGGCAGGCTCGCTGGGGAAGGAACACGATAGGATGTCATTTCTGACCGGCCCATTTCTGCTCGCACTGGCGCTGACAGCCGTCGCCGGGTTCAGCGCTTTTGCTGGCGCGGCGCTGGGCTGTCTGGATGAAATTCGCGGCGGCGTGCTGTCAGACAAGTGGAAGAACGCAGTCATCGCCTTTGGCGGCGGCGCGTTGATTGGCGCGGTGGGCCTGCTGCTGGTGCCGCATGGGCTTGATTCGCAGCCGGTATGGCTTGCGGCGGGAACCTTTGTGGCGGGCGGCGCGGCGGCGCTGGTGGTTGACCGGGCGCTGCAGCGTTCCGGCACGCCAGCCAGCCAGCTGGTTGCGCTCAACCTGGATTTCATTCCCGAAGCGGTGGTGGTTGGCGCGGTCATTACCCAAAATCGGGCCATGGCGCTGTTTTTGGCGGCAGTGATGATTGCCCAAAACCTGCCCGAGGGTTTCAACGCCTATCGCGAAGTCCGCAACAGCCACGGCGGCTTCATCCGCTCGCATATCCTGCGATTGATGCTGCTGTGCATCGTGATCGGGCCGATCGCCGCAACGCTCGGCTACCTCGTCTTTACGCTTGAGAGCGCGGTGCTGGGCAGCGTGATGACGTTTTTTGCCGGAGGGATCCTCTATCTGGTGTTCGAAGATGTCGCACCCGAGGCGAAGGGCAACGGCGAATGGATGCCGGCGATGGGCGCGGTGGCCGGTTTCATGGTTGCGCTGATTGGTTCGGGGATTACCGGCTGACCTGATGACCCGCGATCAGATTTTCGAATTTTTCCGCCGCCTGGCCGAGGATAACCCCTCGCCCCAGACCGAGCTGGAATATGGCAATGCTTATCAGTTGGTGGTGGCCGTGGCGCTGTCCGCGCAGGCGACCGATGTCGGGGTGAACAAAGCGACGCGGGCGTTGTTCGCCAAGGTTTCAACGCCGCAGCAGATGCTCGATCTGGGAGAGGATGGGCTGAAAGAGCACATCAAGACCATCGGCCTGTTCAATTCCAAGGCCAAGAACGTGATCGCGTTGTCCCAGCTGCTGGTCGATGAATATGGCGGCGAAGTGCCCGATACCCGCGAAGCCCTCACCCGCCTGCCCGGCGTCGGGCGCAAGACCGCCAATGTCGTGCTCAATTGCTGGTTCGGGCAGGAAACCTTTGCGGTCGACACCCACATCTTCCGCCTTGGCAACCGCACCGGCATGGCCAGGGGCAAGACCCCCGAAGCGGTCGAGGCCAAGCTGGAAAAGCGCGTGCCGCAGCCATTTCGCCTGCATTCGCACCACTGGATGATCCTGCACGGGCGCTATGTCTGCAAGGCAAGGACGCCCGAATGCTGGCGCTGCAAGGTCGCTGACCTGTGCAGCTTCAGGAAGAAGGTGCTGGAGGCGCTGCGGGGGCGCGCGGATTAAGCCAAGGTTCAAGCGCCGGGGCGATGATGCGTCGCATATTGGTGGAGAAGCGTGATGAACCTGCGGAACCTGAGCCTTGCCGCTTTACCCGTCCTTGCCGTGGCTTGTGCCCCGGTAGAACAGGCGACCCAGGCCAACCCCACCGCCGGAGCGCCCGCCGTAAACGTGCTTGGCGCGCCGAAGCAATGCCTCACCCGAAGCCAGATCCGCCAGACGGCGGTGCGCAGTGACTGGGTAATCGATTTCGAGATGACCGGCGGCGATGTTTATCGCAGCATCTTGCCGCAACGCTGTCCGGGTTTGAGCTTTGAAGAGGCCATTACCTACGAAACCTCGCTCAACCAATTGTGCACCACGCAGATCGTCTATGCGCTGCAAGATTATGGGGGCGTATTGCAACGCGGGGCAGGCTGCACCTTGGGTGAGTTTGTGCCGGTCGAATATGTGAAAAAGTAAATCTACCTACACATCATCCGCGCTGATCAGTTCGGCCTTGTCGAGTTCGCCCGTCAGGCTCGCCACGGTCACCGCCACCGCGCCATCGCCGGTGATGTTGGTGGTGGTGCGCATCATGTCCATGATCCGGTCAACCCCGGCGACAAAGGCGATGGTTTCCAGCGGCACGTTCACCGCGCTGAACACCAGCGCCATCATGATCAGCCCCGCGCCGGGAATCCCCGCCGCGCCGACCGCGCCGAGCGTGCCGAGCAGCGCGATCATCGCGTAATCGCCCCAGCTCAGATCCACCCCGAAAATCTGCGCCCCGAACAGGGTCGCCAGCCCCAGATACATAGCCGTGCCATTCATGTTCACCGTCGCGCCAAGGCTGATGACAAAGCTGGCAACCGGCTTTGACACGCCCAGATTGCGTTCGGCACAGCGCAGCGTGACCGGCAGCGTCGCGTTGGAACTGGCGGTGGAATAGCTGACCGCAATCGCGTCGATCATGCCGCGGAAAAACCCGATCAATGGCACCTTGGCAATGAATTTGATCATCGCGCCGTAGATCAACCCGATGATTAGGAGGCAGCCGAAGTAGTTGAGGAACACCAGCTTGCCGAGCGCAGCCAGCGCATCGAAGCCCAGCGTCCCCGCCACCCACGCCATCAGCGCGAAAACGCCGAACGGGGTCAGTTCCATCACTACCATGGTAACTTTCTGCATCACCACAGAGCCGCTTTCGAAGATCTTGAGCGCGGGCTCGCCGTCTTCCTTGGCCATCAGGATGCCGATCCCGATCAGCAGCGAGAACACGATCAGTGGCAACACGTTGACGTCCGCCATCACCTGCACCGGGCTTTGCGGGATCATGCCGAGCACCATCTCGCGCCAGCTGGTCTCGGCGGGATCGGGCGCGGCTCCTAGGGTCAACGCGGAGGTATCCACGCCCAGACCCGGCGCAATCAACGTGCCCAGCGTCAGCCCCAGCCACACCGACATCTGACCGGTCACCACAAACAGCAACATCGCCCGCCAGCCGACGCTGCCCAGCTTGCGCAGATCGCCAATACTGGCGACACCCGCCACCAGACTGAAGAAGATCAACGGCACCACCAGCATCTTGATAAAGGCGACGAACACATCGCCGATGATCTTGATGCTTTCCGCCCCCGGCCCCCAAAAACGCCCGACGATAATGCCAAGGATCAGCGCCGCAATCACGCGTTGCCACAGGGGAATTCGCAGCCAGGTGCTCAAATTAATATCCTTCCTCTAACGTCAGCGCGGCGCGGCCGATGCGGGCATAGATACGGGCGAGCGCGGCCAGATCGGAAACCGCCGCAGCCTCGTCACGCTTATGCATGGTGGCGTTGCACAGGCCGAATTCGATCACCGGGCAGACGCTGCGCAGGAACCGCGCGTCGGATGTGCCGCCGGTGGTGGACAGTTCGGGGGCGATGCCGGTTTCCGCCTCAACCGCCGCCGCGACCAGTTTCGAAAACGCGCCCGGTTCGGTCAGGAACGGTTCGCCCGAAATAATCGGTCGCGCATGGCCGCCGTGCTGTTCGGCGATGGCGCAAACCCTGTCGGACAGGCTTTTGCCGCTGTGCAAATCGTTGAAGCGGATCGATATCCGCGCCCGCCCCTGCGCGGGGATGACGTTGTGCGCGGTGTTGGGCGCGGTGATTTCAGTGATTTCAAGGTTCGACGGCTGAAACCACTGCGTGCCTGTATCCAGCGTCAGCGCGTCCAGTTCCGCCAGAATCGCCACCAGTTTGGGCAGCGGATTATCGGCCAGATGCGGATAGGCGACATGGCCCTGCGTGCCGTCCACGGTAATCCAGATATTGACCGAACCGCGCCGCCCGATCTTCACCATGTCGCCCAAGCGGTTGACGGACGTAGGCTCACCCACAAGGCATAGGTCGGGTTGGTGGCCCGCTGCCACCATGTAATCGATCAGCGCGCGGGTGCCGTGCAGCGCGGGGCCTTCTTCGTCGCCGGTGATGATGAAACTGATCGTGCCCGCTTCGGCAGGCACATTGGCGACGGCGGCGACCATTGCGGCAATCGCGCCCTTCATATCGACCGCGCCGCGCCCGTGCAGCAGTTCACCGCGCACTTCGGGGGTAAACGGATCGGTTGCCCAGCCATCTCCCGGCGGCACCACATCCAGATGCCCGGCAAAGGCAAAGTGCCGCGACCCCGGCGGCCCGGCGCGAATGGCGAACAGGTTTTCGACCGGTGCCTCGTCGCTGCCTTCCGGCCCTGCGCCGCGCATGAACCGATGCACCGCAAAGCCCAGCGGCGCGAGCATCGCTTCCAATTCATCAAACACCGCGCCACTTGCAGGCGTCACGGAAGGCGCGGCAATCAGGCGCTTGGCAAGGTCGAGCGGATCGAGCATTCGTGCAGGCCTAGCAGGAGTTGCCGCCAATGCCCAAGCTTGATCTTGACGCCATTCCCCAGACCAATGCGACCGGCTATCCGCCGCCCTATGACGCGGCGGTTGCGGGCCGTTGGTATCGTCGGCTGGCACCGCCTGCGGGCCTGACACAGATGGGGGCGAGCCACGTGGTGCTGGAGCCGGGTGCGTTCTCGTCGCAGCGCCACTGGCATCGCGGGCAAGACGAATTGGTGGTGATGATCGAAGGCCACGCGGTGTTGATCGATGATCGCGGCGAAACCCCGGTCAGCGCGGGTGATGTGCTGGCTTTTCCGGCCGGGGAAGCCAACGGCCACCATCTGCACAACCGTTCGGATAGCCCCTGCGCCTTCGTCGCCATCAGCGCGGGTGTGCGCGATGATGATAGCGGCGAATATTCAGACATCGACATGGTGTTCGGACCGGAAGGCTATGCCCATAAGGACGGAAGCCGCTACGCCAGCGAACGGCTCCCATGAAGCGGCGCGCGGACTGCGGGGAACCAGCGGCATGATGGATATTGCCGGATTTGCGCTTGCCGTGCTGCTGATCGAGCTGACACCGGGGCCGAATATGGGGTGGCTGGTCACGCTTACCCTGGCCGAGGGGCGGCGCGCGGGGCTTGCTGCGATCAGCGGGATTGCATTGGGCCTCGCTGGCAATGCGGCGCTCAGCGTGCTGGCGGCCAGTTTCATCCTCGCGCAAGACGCAATGCTGGCGCAGGCGATGTCGGCGTTGGCCGCGGCCATGATGGCGTGGCTGGCGTTTGAGGCATGGCGCGCATCGGGGGAAAGTTCGCCAGCCGCCACCCCGCACGTCATCGGACGGCGCAATTTCTTTGCGGGATTGGCGATCAACCTTTTCAATCCCAAATCGGCGCTGTTTTTCATCACCGTCATGCCGCAGTTCATCGCCGGAGGCCGGCCAAGTCTGAGCCAGGGGCTGGCGATGGCCGCAGTCAGCGTCATTATCGCCACGTCGATCCATCTGGCGCTGGTGCTGGGAGCGGGGCGACTGCGACCATTGCTGATGGCGCAGCATCGCGCGATGATCGTGCGGCGAGTGCTGGCGCTGGCGATGCTGGGCGTGGCGGCGTGGTTCCTTACCAAAGCATTCGCTTAACGCCGCCGCTGCTCCTCCACCACCAGCGGCCCCGGCGCGAACGCGCTTTCCAACAGATCGGCGATGCGCAGCCCGGCCTGCTGCACGCGGCGTTTGGCAATCGGCACCCCGCGGATGATGTCCTCTTGGCTCAACGCAGTTTCATCGGGCAGCGGGGCGGCGCAAACGTCTTCGGTGTCGAATGCGGTGGGATAGACAAAGCCGCGCGCAATTTCCCAGCTTTCACGGCCCCAGTCGTCGGGCGAGCCGCCGCTCAACTCCGCGCGTTCGGCGGGCGAATAGCGCCGCACCACCGGATCGGCGGGATCGCTGATCGCGCGTTCGGCCAGCGGGCCATCCCAGATGCTGTGCAAGTTATAGCCCGGTCTGATCCCGTAATCCGCCTTGCGGTCATTGCCGCCGCGATCCTCGTTATCGCCCGAATGCAGCGGCATATGCACATCGCCGGCAAAATGCACCACGAAGGCCAGCGCCTCCAGCCGGATCGCGGCGGGCAGGCTTTCATCGGCCAGCATCCGGTGGGCGCGGGTCACTTGCGCGGTGACGCAATTGCCGCCCGCACAATTGGCGCGGGGGTTGAACGCCTGACAGACCGGCGCGGTGCGGTAATGCCACGCGGCGGTAAAGCCCCAGCGCCAGCCTTCGCCGCGGATGCAATCGGCCCACACCGCCGCATCCTCAAGCGATTTGAGCGGGCATTCGGGCGTGCCCAGCGCCGGTTCCGACCGGATCAGCCGCGCGATTTTGGCGCGCACTTGCGGCGAGACATTGGCCTCGGCAATCGCGGCGGTCTTGCGGTGGGCGTAGAAACCCCAGGCATGGGCGGGTGCGGGCAGCATCACCGCCAACGCCAGCACTACGGCCAGCGCCGCTTTCACGCGACCGCCTCGTATTGTTCGATCACCCATTCTTCTTCCCCTGCCGCGCTGATCCATTCGGCCATCCAGTCATGTTCCCAGATCGCCTGCATATAGGCCTGCGCAAATCCCGGCACGCCGATGCCATAGGTGACAAACCGCGTCACCACCGGGGCATAGAAGATATCCGCCGCGCCGAACGTGCCGAACAGATACGGCCCCGCCCCGCCATGGCGCGCGCGCGCTTCGGCCCACAGGCCAAGGATGCGGACGATGTCGTGCTTGGTCGCGTCGGAGAGGCCAGGCAATTCCACCCGGCGGCGAATGTTCATCGGCAGTTCGCTGCGCAAGGATTGATAGCCCGAATGCATTTCCGCCACCATTGATCGCGCCATCCCGCGTGCAACGTTATCCTTGGGCCAGAACCGGTCGCGCCCGACCTTGTCGGCAAGATATTCCATGATCGCCATGCTTTCCCACACCACCGCTTCGCCATCCCACAGGATCGGCATCTTGCCCGATGACGGCTGCATCTCGTCCATGTCCTGTTTCAGCCGATCCCATTCTTCGCCCATCAGCGGCACAGTAAGCTCGTCGAAATGCAGGCCCGATTGCTTGACCGCAAGCCAGCCGCGCAGACTCCAGCTGGAATAATTCTTGTTACCGATGATCAGTTTCATGAGGTCGTCTGCTCCACCTTGCCGGGACTTTTCAGTTATCGAGGTTCGCTTGCGCGACCGGTAGCACCCCTAGATATGCGGGCATTTCCTGTCGAGCATGAAGCGGCTATTGCTGTGCCACCAACAGGAGCTTCGCTGATGACCCTTCGTCCGTTTCACCTCGCCTTCCCGGTTGATGATCTTTCCGCCGCGCGCGCCTTTTATGGCGGGGTGATGGGGTGCAGCGAAGGGCGGTCGAGCGATGAATGGATCGATTTCGATTTCCACGGCCACCAGATTGTCGCGCACCTTGCGCCGGGCAAGGCGGGTGCCAAAAATCGCGATGTTGCCAATACCCACGTTGACGGCCACGGGGTGCCGGTACCGCATTTCGGCCTTGTGCTGGGCATGGACGAGTGGGAGGCACTGGCGGCGCGGCTGCGCGCTGGCGGCTGCGAATTCGTGATCGAACCGACCATCCGTTTCAGAGGCCAGCCGGGCGAACAGGCCACGATGTTCCTACGCGATCCATCAGGCAATGCGCTGGAGTTCAAAGCCTTTGCCGATGTCGGGCAGTTATTCGCGCGCTAAGGGCGGCGAGGCACTTCGTCCCGCAATCCCGCAGCCGCCAGCCGATGCCATCTCTTTAGGCGCAAGGAGCAAGCCATGATCAAATATACCGCCCTGCTGGCTTCCGCGCTGGCAATCGCCGTGCCAGCCCACGCCAATCCTGCACCCGAAACGCAGATCGAAGCTGCGGGGCCGCATGGGCCGCTGGTTGGCACCATGATAGATGCCCCGGCGCGCAATGCAGCCGAAGCGCAGCGGCCGGTGGCACTGATCATCCCCGGCTCTGGCCCGACCGACCGCGACGGCAATAACCCGCTCGGCGTGCGCGCGGCGAGCTATCGCTTGCTGGCGGAAGGGCTTGCCGCCGAAGGCATTGCCAGCGTGCGGATCGACAAGCGCGGGATGTTCGGCAGCGCCGCCGCCATCCCCGATGCCAACGCGGTGACGATTGCCGATTATGTGGCTGACACCGCCGCATGGGTCGATGTGATCCGCACGGCGACGGGGGCGGATTGCGTCTGGCTGCTGGGCCATAGCGAAGGCGGGCTGGTGGCGCTTGCGGCCGCGCAGCAGGTTAAAGGCCTGTGCGGGCTGGTGCTGATCGCTGCGCCGGGCAGGCCGCTGGGCGAAGTGCTCAAGGAACAGCTGCGCGCCAACCCGGCCAATGCGCCGCTGCTTGGTGCGGCGGAAGATGCGATTGACCGGCTCGCCGCAGGCCAGCGGGTCGATGCGGCCACCCTGCCCCCGGCGTTGCTGCCGTTGTTCAATCCGGCATTGCAGGGCTATTTCATCAGCATCATGGCGCTTGACCCGGCAGACCTCGCCGCGCGTGCGCAATTGCCGATCCTGATCGTTCAGGGTGGCAAGGACTTGCAAGTGTCGGTGGCCGATGCGCAGCGGCTGAAGGCCGCCAACCCCTCTGCCACGCTGACGATCCTGCCCGATGCCAGCCATGTGCTGAAAGACGTTGCGGGCAACAGCCCGGCGGACAACATGGCAACCTACACCGCGCCCGATCTGCCACTGGCCAAGGGGATCATCGCCGCAATCGCGGGTTTCATCCAGCAGCCCTGATACCAAGGTTCGAGGCCTGCCTCGAACCGATTGCGGCCTGACCTGAGCCGGCCGTTCATCCCGCTCCCAGCTTGCCCACCCGGTAATCGGCGAGCGCCATCCAATATGCTATCCGCCAGCGCAACCGGTTCAGGAACGTGCTTTCGCGCGCATACCATTCGCGCGTCACCGGCATGCTCGCCGCCTCCAGATGGGCGATCAGTTCACGCAGTTTCGCGGCAAGCGCCGCATCATCGATCCGCACCATCAATTCGACATTGAGCCGGAATGACCGCTTGTCGAGGTTGGCGCTGCCGATGTAGCTCGCATCATCGATCACCAGCAGTTTCATGTGTAACTTGCACGGCAGAAATTCGAAAACCCGCGCGCCTGCCTTCAGCAAGTCTTTGTATTGCAGGCGCGCCATGTCGGTGGCGGGGGCGAAATCGGATTTGCCCGCCATCACCATCCGCACCTCACCCCGCCGGGCAACCCTGGCGATCAGGCGGCGGACACTGCGCGGCGGTGAAAAATAGGCCGAAACGGTGTCGAGCCGCACCGCGCTCACCAGATCCTTGCGCAGACACCACGCCCAATGGCCCTGCCGCACCAGTGGCCCGCCAATCAGCAGCCGCACCGCGCTGCCATTGCCATCAACGCTGCCGTCCCAATCCTTGACGATATCGCGCAAGGCACGCAGGTTCGCGGTGCGTCCGGCGGCATCATTTTCGACCCAGTCTTTCAGCAGACCGAACCATTGGGTGAACCGCTGCACCACCGCGCCTGCGATGGTCACCGACAGATCGCACCAGCCATTATCTACAGGGGGTGCGTAATAATGGTCGGAAACATTGGCCCCGCCGGTCATTACCCGGGTGCCATCGGCAATCACGAACTTCTGATGATTGCGCACCAGATAGCGTTTGCCCAGCCGGGGCGAGAAAATCGCGAAATACCCGCCCGCATCGGTTAGCGGCCGGAAAAATTCGGCCCCTGCATCATTGCCAAAATCATCGACAATCAATTCTATCGAGACCCCGCGCGCCGCCGCAGCCATCAGCGCATCGCGCACTTTGGTGCCCGATACGTCGCTATCGAACAGATAGTAGAACACCTTGAGCGTTTCGCGCGCGCTGCCAATCAGATCGACCAGCGCGGCCAGACGATCCGGCCCGTGCGGGTAAAAGGTAAAACAATGCCCTTGCGCATCAATAGTGAAGGGATCGAGATCGCAATAGGCCGCGCCGTCTTTGGCTGTGGGCTGGGCTTTGTCCATAACCACTGCCTTAGCGCAGGGCGGATAGCTTTGGGTAGAGGATTGGGACGGACGGAGGTTTGCAGCGCCATGTGGAGGCAGGGGGGCTACGCGGTCGCTTTCCCCGCCCATGCCTGCCGCCTGCAAACCTTGACTTCGCGCACCCTCTTGCCTAGCTGCGCATCTTTCCTGCATTCAGTGATTCCAAAAGGGCCGCCCATGGCACGCGTTACCGTTGAAGATTGCGTCGACAAGGTTCCCAACCGTTTCGACCTCGTATTGCTCGCCGCACAGCGCGCGCGTGAAATCTCGGGCGGCAGCGACCTGACCATTGACCGTGATCGGGACAAGAACCCGGTCGTGGCGCTGCGCGAAATCGCAGATGAAACCATCCGCCCGCGCGACCTGCTCGAATCGCTGGTGGTCAGCCTGCAAAAAATCCTCCCCGATGATGAGGATGAGGCCGATGAGATCGGTTCGCTCAGCCAGTCGGCCGAAGCCCTGCGGATCACCGCCTCGGCACCGGCCCGCACATCGTCGCTGGGTGGCGATTACGAAGGCTGATTGGCGCTGCTGTAGGATTGCGGCGGTGTTTGGGGTGGTTTAGACTGGCCCAGACCCGGGCTTGACTGGCTTTGCCCCCTCCTTGACCGCTTCTTGACCCTGGCTTGATCGCGCTTGCCATCGGGTTTTTGCGCCTTATCCCTGTGCCGGTGTAATCAAACCGTCACAGAACAGGGCAGCGCGCAGGCATGGCATCGATCGCGGTTTACAGCGTCAAAGGCGGGGTGGGAAAGACCACGCTGGCGGCCAATCTGGCATGGTGCGCGGCCAGCATCTCGCGCCGCAAAACGCTGCTGTGGGATCTGGATGCGGCCAATGGATCGGGCTTTCTTCTGGGGGTCGATCCCAAGAGAAAACATAGCGCAGACAGTATGTTCGGGGATGGCGGCGATCCGGTAAAGCTGATCCAGCCGACCGCCTATGCGGGCCTTGATCTGCTGCCCGCCGATGAAACCATCCGCAAGCTTGACCGCCAGCTTGACCGGATCGGCAAGAAGAAACGGCTCGCCCGGCTGACGGCGGGGCTGGGTAAGGATTATGACCGGATAATCTTCGATTGCCCCCCTGTTCTCAATGAGTTGAGCGCGCAGGTAATCCGCGCCGCCGATCTCATCATCGTGCCGCTCCCCCCCTCCCCGCTATCCGCCCGCGCCTTTGATGTGGTGGTGGAAGAAGTGCGCGGTTCGGGCAAAGGACACCCGCCGATCTTGCCCGTTCTGTCGATGATTGACCTGCGCCGGACACTCCACCGCGAAGCGCGCGAGGCGAACCCGAACTGGCCCGTCATCCCGCTGGCGAGCGCGGTTGAACAATGCGCGGTGGAACGCAGGCCTGTAGGCGCGTTTGCCCCGCGCTCTCCGGCGGCGCGGGCGATTTCCCAACTTTGGACCGCAATCGAACGCAAGCTCGCCAGCCGATAATCCGCGCGTTCCGGCGGCCTTGACCGCAAGCAAAAAGGGCGCCCGGATCACTCCGAACGCCCATGATTTTGCGATGCGCTGAAGGATCAGGCGCCTTGCGGTGCTTCGTCGCCCTTCCCGAAGCGCTTGCCCGCCTTGGGGATCGAAGATCCTTGAACCGGCTGCGGAATCACCGGGCCGCGCGCGGTATCGGGACGGTCGATCTTGCCGTTTTCGAGCAGCTGGCGAATGTCCTCACCCGTCAGCGTTTCGTATTCGAGCAGCGCTTGCGCCAGCAGGTGCAATTGATCCTCGTGGGTCTTGAGGACGTCCGTCGCGCGGGCGTGCGCGCCTTCGACCAGCCCCTTGATTTCGGCATCGATCAGCTTGTTGGTTTCATCCGAAGCCATCGTCCGAATGGTCTGCCCCATGCCGAGATAACCATCCTGACTAGCCTCATATTGCAGCGGGCCAAGCTTGTCGCTCATCCCCCAGCGGGTCACCATATTGCGCGCCAGATCAGTTGCATACTGGATATCGGACGAGGCACCGGACGACACCTTGTCGTGACCGAAGATGATTTCCTCCGCCACGCGTCCGCCCATCGAGACCGAAAGGTTCGCGTGCATTTTATCGCGGTGGTAGGAATAGCTGTCCCGCTCCGGAAGACGCATCACCATGCCCAGCGCGCGGCCGCGCGGGATGATGGTGGCTTTGTGGATCGGGTCGGAAGCGGCTTCGTGCACCGAGACGATCGCATGGCCGGCTTCGTGATAGGCGGTCATTTTCTTTTCGTCGTCGGTCATCACCATCGAGCGGCGTTCCGCGCCCATCATGACCTTGTCCTTGGCGTCCTCAAACTCCTGCATCGCCACCAGCCGCTTGTTGCGGCGTGCGGCCAGCAGGGCAGCTTCGTTGACGAGATTGGCAAGGTCGGCGCCCGAAAATCCGGGCGTGCCGCGTGCGATCACCCGCGGGTTCACGTCGGGCGCCAGCGGCACCTTCTTCATGTGCACGCCCAGAATCTTCTCGCGCCCGTCGATATCGGGGATCGGCACCACCACCTGACGGTCAAACCGGCCCGGGCGCAGCAGCGCCGGGTCGAGCACATCGGGGCGGTTGGTCGCGGCGATGATGATGATGCCTTCGTTGGCTTCAAACCCGTCCATTTCGACCAGCAACTGATTGAGCGTCTGTTCGCGTTCATCATTCGAATTGCCGAGGCCATTGCCACGCGACCGGCCTACGGCGTCGATTTCATCGATGAAGACGATGCACGGGGCGTTTTTCTTGGCCTGTTCGAACATGTCGCGCACGCGGCTCGCGCCGACGCCGACGAACATTTCGACGAAGTCCGAACCCGAAATGGTGAAGAACGGCACGCCCGCTTCGCCTGCGATGGCGCGGGCGAGCAAGGTCTTGCCGGTGCCGGGCGAACCGACCAGCAATGCGCCCTTGGGGATCTGCCCGCCAAGCTTGGAGAAACGCTGCGGATCGCGCAGGAATTCGACGATTTCCTGCAATTCCTCGCGCGCTTCGTCGATCCCGGCGACATCATCGAATGTCACCTTGCCCGAACGTTCCGTCAGCAACTTCGCCTTGGACTTGCCAAAGCCCATGGCCCCGCCGCCGCCGCCCTTTTGCACCTGCCGCAACGCAAAGAACGCGATGCCGAGGATCAGGATAAACGGCAGAGACTGGAACAGGATGAACAACAGCATGCTCTGCTGTTCGCGCTGCTTGCCGGTGAACTGCACCCCGTTGTCTTCCATCAACTGTGTGATGTCGATGTCGTTGGGCACCGGCACAGTTGTGAAGGATTCGCCGTTCTTGAGCGTGCCGGTGATGAGTTCATCACCCATCTGCACATCCTTCACTTCGCCTTCGGCGACAGCGGCGCGGAAATCTGAATAGCGGATCGCGGTGCCGGGGGTCTGCGCGGCATTGCCGAACATCGTCACCACCAAAAGCAGGGCTAGGAAAATACCGCCCCAGATCATCAGCTGTTTGACCCAAGGGTTGGGGCCATCGCCCTGCGGCTGGGGGTCGTTCTGATCGCTCATTGCACGGGAATCCTTTCGTCACCGACAATGTAGGACGCGCTCTGTGAATGGCAAGATAATGCGCCCGTTTGGCGGAGCGCTGATATTCGATCAGCGTGATGCCAATTATCGATGGCAGGCAGTGCCGTAAGCGGCCAAAAACACATGAACTGCTCCCGCAATCCGGCGTTCGAAGTTTTCCGGAGTGACTGCCGCGCCAAACCGGCGTTCAAGATCGTCCATGCCTTTGCACAGCGAAACGAATTGTTCGGCAGCAAGTTCGGGATCGTCCAGCACCAGATCGCCAGTTTCGGCGCAATAGCGCAGATAGGCGGCAAACCCGTGCTTCATGCGGCGCGGCCCCGCATCCAGAAACACTTCGCCAATCGCCGGCTCGGTCTCGGTCTCGGCGGCGATGCGGCGATCGAACTGGATCATTTCCGGTCGGGACAAGAAAGCGACAATCGCCTCTCCGATCGCGGTCAGACGTTCGCGGATGGTGCCCTGCGGCATCGCATCCAATGAAAAATGGCCGCGCAATTTCTCACATTCGCACGCGACCGCCGCCGCGAACAGCGCGCGCTTGTCGCCGAACTGGTTGTAGATCGTCACCTTGGAAACGCCCGCATCGGCAGCGACCTGTTCGATTGCGGTGGCGGCATAGCCGTGCTCGAAAAAATGCCGCGCCGCCGTATCTATAATGCCCTGCCGCTTGGTCACGTCTGACGGGCGACCCGCCTTGCGGGGGCCTGAACATTCGTTGTTGGCGGATGAACCGCAGGTTGACAAAGTGAACGGCTCCGTTCAATTAAACGCTATCGTTCATAATTGCTCTTCCTAGACCAATCTTGCAACCCCGACTTCACAAAGAGGTTTCCCGCGCGTGATCTGGATCGCCATCAGAATGCTCACCGGTGACGCCCAGAAGTTCTATGGGCTGTTGTTCGGCATCGCCTTTTCGACGCTGCTGATCACCCAGCAGATGACGATTTTCGTCAATCTGGTCGAGCGCGGGGCGAGCGGGGTTTATAATGCTCCTGAGGCCGAAGTGTGGGTGATGGACCCGGCCAGCCGCACCACCGATGTAACCTACGCCATGCCGCCGACCGCGCTTGATAAAGTGCGATCGGTTGAGGGGGTTGAATGGGCGGTGCAACATCTGCGCGCGCAGGCGACGGTGCGCACCAAGGATGGCGATCTGGAAGGCGTGGCGGTGATCGGGGTCGATGATGCCACCCTGATCGGGATGCCCGCGCGCATGATCGAAGGCGACAAGAAAGTGCTGTTCGCGCCCGATACGGTGATCATCGACGATACCGGCACCGCCCGGCTGTTTCCGCCCGGCGCCAGCCCGATCGGCGAACGGCTGGAATTGAACGATCAGCGCGCTGTCATTCGCGGGATTGCCGATGCGATCCCCAGTTTCACCAGCACCGTGGTGCTCTACACCCGCTATTCCAACGCGCTCAATTTCGTGCCGGGCACCCGCAACCGGCAAAGCTTTGTGCTGGCAGGCGTGCGCGATGGGCAGACGGCTGAAGCGGTCGCCGCGCGGATTGAGGCGGAGACCGGGCTGAAGGCTGAAACCCGCGAAGAATTCGCCAGCGCTGGGGTGGATTTCATCATTGAAAACACCGGTATCCCGACCAATTTCGGGATCACCGTGTTCCTGGGCTTTGTGGTTGGCGTGGCGATTGTCGGGCTGACCTTCAGCCTGTTCATCCGCGACAATATCAAGCAGTTCGGGGCATTGAAGGCCATCGGAGTCACCAATGGCAAGATCATGGCCATGGTGGCGGCGCAGGCGGGGCTGGTCGGCATGATCGGCTATGCGTTGGGCGTGATGGGTACGGTGGCGTTTATCGAAGGGTTCAGCGCCAATCCGTTCTTCAAGGGGTTCTATATCCCCTGGCAGATCCCGCTGATCAGTCTGGTGGCAGTCATCATCATACTCGCGATCACCGGCCTGCTGGCGATCCGCAGCGTGCTCAACACCGAACCCGCGTCGGTGTTCAGGTGAGCGCGGCGGCGATCATGGACACCAGATCCATCGGCGGATGCGACCCGCAATCGGCGATCTGTGCGCGCGGCATAACCCGCGATTTCGAGGCCGGGCAAACCACCATCCGCGTTCTGCACGGCATCGATAGCGATATCCGCGCAGGCGAGATGACCTATGTGGTGGGCGAAAGCGGATCGGGCAAAACCACGCTTATCTCGATCATGTGCGGCATATTGTGGCCGACTGCGGGCGAAGTGAAGGTGTTCGGCACCGATATCTACAAACTGTCGGATACCGAGCTGGTCAATTTCCGCCTTAACAATATCGGCTTTATCTTTCAGCAATATAACCTGATCCCTTCAATCGATGCGGTGACCAATGCCGCCGTGCCGCTGATTGCGCAGGGTATGCGGATTGCCGAAGCGCGGGAGCGCGCACAGGTGCTTCTGGACAAACTCAATATCGGGGATGAAGCGCACAAACTGCCCAATCAACTTTCGGGCGGGCAGCAGCAGCGCGTCGCCATCGCACGCGCGCTGGTGCACGAACCGCGATTGGTGGTGTGCGATGAACCGACCGCCGCGCTCGATGCGCGTTCGGGGCGGCGGGTGATGGATCTGCTGCGCGAAGTCGCGGTGACACCTGACCGGGCGTGCATCATCGTTACCCACGATAACCGCATCTTCGATCTGGCTGACCGGATCATCGTGCTCGAAGACGGGCGCATCACCCATGACGGCACGGAAATGCCCGATGACCACTAAATCGCTCTCACGCTCCCGCTCCTTTTCCCTCTTGAACACGCCGAGGATATCATGCTCCGCAACCTGAGCTTTAGTCGCCAGATCCTGCCGATTGCTGCGCTGATCGGCGTAGCCATTGCGGCCTGGCTGATCCTGTTCGGCCTGCC
Organism: Porphyrobacter sp. MBR-49; assembly: GCF_053628655.1. NCBI lineage: Bacteria > Pseudomonadati > Pseudomonadota > Alphaproteobacteria > Sphingomonadales > Erythrobacteraceae > Porphyrobacter > Porphyrobacter sp. MBR-49. The sequence continues at coordinate 67,984 of NZ_JBRJGU010000007.1, read as the reverse complement.
CGACCGGTCAACCATCCCGCCGGGCGAACAACCGCCCAAAGCGTCCGGCGAACTTGTCGATGCGCCGCGCGTGGCCGGGGCCGGGGTGGTCGAACCGGCGAGCGAACTGATCGATATCGGCTCGGCGCTGTCGGGGCTGGTCACTGATATAAGAGTGCAGCCCGGTGACCGTGTGGCCAAGGGCGACGTGTTGTTTCTGGTCGATGCCCGCGCGGCGCGCGCCAGCCTCGCGCAGGCCGAAGCCGCAATCAGCGAAGCACGCGCGGCGATTGCCGAGGCGCAGGCCGCGCAAAAGACCGCGCGCCAGCAGCTCGATCTCTATCGCCAGCTGGACGATCCCGCCGCGGTCAGCCGTGCCGAGGTGATCAACGCCGAAGGCAACGAAGCGGCTGCCACCAGCCGCCTTGGCACAGCACGAGCGCGTCTTTCCGCTGCGCGCGCCAATGCGGCAGCGGCGCGCACCGAGATTGAACGGCTGATCGTGCGCGCACCGATTGCGGGAGAGATTCTGGCGGTCAACATTGATCCGGGCGAATTTGTTTCCACCCAAGCGGGCGGCAATTCTGATCCGCTGATCCAGATGGGCGAAACCACCCCGCTGCACGTGCGCGTCGATATTGACGAAAACGAAGTCGCGCGGGTCGTCATCGGGGAACCGGCGATCATCAGCCCGCGCGGCGCGGCAGAGGTGCAGGTAAAGGCAACATTTGTGCGCGCCGAACCCTTGGTGATCCCCAAACGCTCGCTCACCAACAGCGCATCGGAACGGGTCGATGTGCGGGTGTTGCAGGTAATCTATGCCTTGCCGCCCAGCGACGTGTTCCGCGTCGGCCAGCAGATCGATGCCTTCATCGCGGCCAAGGCTGCGCCAGCGGGCAAGGAGGACTGAGGCGATGTCCCGCCCCGCCCCCACGATCCGCGCGCTGACGAGCGCTGCGCTGCTGCCGCTGATATTGGCGGGCTGCATGGCGCACCCCGCGCCCGAAATCGCCACGCCAACGCCAGATTTGCCCGCAACGTTCTTCTTCGCGCCTGATGCAGACGCGCAAACTGCGCTTGCCACGCTGATGCCAATGGACGATCCGGCTTACAGCGCGCTTACCGATGCCGCGATTGCCGAAGCGCCCAGCTTGGCCGAGGCACTCGCCCGGATCGACAATGCGCGCGCAGGTGCCCGCCGTGCCGGGGCCGAACGCCTGCCCAATATCACCGCCGATGGCAGCGTCCGGCAGAACCGCATCAATACCAACCAGTTCGGCGAAGCGGGGCGGCAAGGCTTCGTACCATCCGAGCAGACCACTTACGGCGCCAACATCACCGCCAGCTGGGATCCGGATATTTTTGGCCAGATCAAAGCGCAGGAACGCGCCGCGCTGGCCCGGATCGATGCCGCGAGCGCGCAGGCACAAGGCGTGCGGCTGGCGCTGCTGGCGGAAATCGCGGGTAGCGTCACCGATTGGCGAGTGCTGGACGCGCGCGCCGCCGCGATCAACGCTGATGTTGCCGCTTCGCAGCAACTCGCCAGCCTTGCCAAGGTGCGCGAGGACGCCGGGATCGCCCCCGGTTTCGACCGCGTGCGCGCCGAAGCCACCGCCAGTTCCTCCGCCGTGCGCCTCGCCGCGCTGGAAAGCGAACGCGCGCGGCTGATCGGGCGGCTTGTCACGCTCACGGGCCAAGATGCGGCAAGCGTGCGCGCGGCGCTGGACACCGCTGCGCCGATCCTTGCCCCCAATGCACCACCCGCTTCGCTCCCGTCCGAATTACTCGCCAACCGCCCCGATGTCGCCGCTGCCGCTGCCAATCTGGCCGCCAGCGATGCCGATCTGGCCGCCGCCGCGCGCGCGCGCTTTCCGCGCATCACCTTGACGGGTATCATCGGATTGGCGGCGTTCGACCCTGGAGACTTTTTCGACGATGATTCGATTATCGGCACGCTAACCGGCGCGATTGCCGGGCCGCTGCTCGATTTCGGGCGGGTGGCGGCCGAAATTGACGGCGCGGCGGCGGACAAGCGCGCCGCCTTTGCCGCCTATCGCGGCGCGGTGTTTCAGGCGCTGGGCGACGCCGAGACAGCCTATGGTCTGGTCACCGCCGCCGATGAAGAGGCGCGGTTGACGGTCAGCGAGCGCGATCAGTTGAACCGCGCCGCTGCGCTCAGCGAAACACGTTACCGCGCGGGCCTCGCCAGTTTTCTCGAAGTGCTCGAAGATCGCCGCGCCGCCGATGCCAGCGGCGAACGTGCGGCGGCAGCGCTGGGCCGCGCGGCGCGCGCGCGCATCCTGTTGTGGCAGGCGCTGGGGGGCGGCGATTTCGGGGCCAGTAATTATCATTGATCACAACCAGTAGCATACGGTTGCGGCGATGCAGATGGCGGACAAGAATGTGTGGGCGCAGCGGTCGTAGCGGGGGGCGACACGGCGCCAGTCCTTGATTCTGGCGAAGACGTTTTCAACCTTGTGGCGCTGTCGGTAGAGCTGCTTGTCGTAGACATGCTGAACCTTGCGGTGGCGTAGCGGCGGGATGCAAGCAGTGATACCGCGCTCGGCAAGCGCGGTGCGGAGCCAGTCGCTGTCATAGCCCTTGTCTCCCAGCAGCACCCTGGCGTTGGGCAGGCTGTCAAATAGCAGCGCCGCGCCCCGATGATCGCTCATCTGCCCTTCGCTGAGCAACAGGATGATCGGTCGCCCCTCGCCATCGCACACGGCGTGAAGCTTGGAGTTCAGCCCACCTTTGGTGCGCCCGATACGTCGGGGAAGAGCCCCCCTTTTAACAGGCTGGTCGCCGTCCGGTGCGCCTTGAGGTGGGTGGCGTCGATCATGATCGTGTCCGGCTCGCCCGCCTCTCCGGTCAGTGCTGCAAAGATGCGGTTGAACACGCCCATACGGCTCCAGCGGACAAAGCGCCCTTCGACAAGCTCAGGAGAGCATTGTAGATGGTCTTGTGCGGCCCATACTCGCGCGGAGCATCGCGCCAGCGCAGACCATTGCGGATCACGAAGATGATGCCGCTGATAATCCGCCGGTCATCAACCCTGGGAACCCCGTGCGACAACGGGAAATATGGCTCGATCCGGCGCATCTGCGCCACCGACAACCAGATCAGATCACTCATGACAACCCCTCCTTGCGCTGCCATTGAATCAATCAATCACTCCCCCTTGCAAGCAATTAATAGGTTCTGAGCCTAATCCCCCTCCATCAGCGCGCGCAGGTCTTTCAACGCCTTGGCGCGCAGCTGGTGGACGCGCGGCACGCTGACTTCCAATACGGCGGCGATTTCGGTGAGGTTCAATTCCTCGACGAAGAACAGCTGCAACACCAGTTTCAGCCGGTCGGGCAATTGGATCATCGCCTCCACCAACCGGTCGCGGTCTTCGGCGGCGCATAGCGCTTCGAACGGATCGGGATCGTCACTGGCAAAGGCGAGGCTGGTTTCGTCATAGGCATCATCGATCGGCGTGAGCCTGACGCCAGATGCTTCGATGGCGAGCAGTTCGGCATCGCTGACCGCCATTGCGCGGGCCAGTTCGGCGCGGCTCGGTTCGCGCCCCAACTGGCCGCGCAAGGCGGCGAGTGCGCGGTCATATCCGGCGCGCTTGGTGCGTGCAGTGCGGCTGTCATGCGCGACCCGACGCACTTCATCCAGCATCGCGCCGCGCACCCGGATCTTGGCATAAGCGGCAAAGCCATCCTCGGTCGGGCCGTTGTGACGCTGCGCACATTCGGTCAGCGCAAGGATGCCCGCCTGCACCAGATCCTCGATCTCCAGCCCTTCGCGCCCGTTGCCGTTGATGTGCCACGCGGCGCGGCGCACCAGCGGCATGAACCGGCGCACCCGGTCTTCGACCACGGCGCGCGATACCGCATAGGGCGCAACGTGAGGGCGGGCAGATGCAAAGGCGGCGTGGTCATGTTTCATGCGGCCAATTCCTGTGTCGGGGGGACGGAAATTGCCGGGGTGTCATCCGCTGCGCCGATCACGCCGACCACCGCAATCGGCTGGGTCGCAGGCAGTTCGGCAATCGACAGGACGAGACAGCGCGGCGCGCGCGGCTTGAGCAAAGCGGCGAGCGCGCGGCGCGCCGGGGGTTGCACGATCAGGGCAATTGCTGCGCCCTGATCGTCGGCGATGCGGTTGACCTCGCGCACGATCATCCCGCCGCAATCAGGCTCGATCAGCGGCTGACCGGTGGCCGGATCGATCATCCCGCCGAGGATTGCGCTTTCCAGCCCGGCATCCAGCGTCACCACCTTCAACGGCTCGCCCGGCGCGGCAATGCGCGCGGTCAGGCGTGCGCCCAAGTCGGCGCGCACCGCGTCGATCACCGCATCGAATTCAGGGTTTTTCTGCAATGCCAGCGCCAGCGACGTGAACAGCGGTTGCGGATGTGCCAGCCCGATCCCGTCGGCCACCAGCGCGCGCAGGATGCGGGTCAGCGCGGCCAGGGGCAGCGGATCGGGATGCACCGCCTCCACCAGCGCGGGCGCCCGCGATTTCAAGCCATCGACCCATTCGCGCACTTCGTCGGGGCCAAGCAATTGGTGCGCTTCGGCCAGCAGTGCCTGATTGGCGTGGGTGGCGATAACGGTTGAGGGGTCGACCACCAGAAACCCTTCGGCAACCGCATGATCGCGCGCAGACGCAGCGATCCACAGCGCCGGGCAATCAAAGCTGGGATCGCGGGTCGCCTCGCCCGTCAATCCGTGGCCCGCGCGCACATCGCCCGCGTCAATCGCCAGCAGCTTGCCGGGACGAATATTACCGCGCGCCGCGCTAACCCCGCCGATCAGCACCGCGTAATCCTGCGCAGCCAGATCGAGCGAATCGCGGATCCGGAACTGCGGCAGAACAAAGCCCAGATCGCGCGACAATTGCTTGCGGATGCCGGTGATGCGGGTGATCAGCGGCGATCCTTGCGCGGCATCGACCAGCCCGACGAGGCCATAGCCCAGCTCAATCGTCACCAGCGTGGCATCGCTGACATCAGCCAGCGCGATATGATCAGGGGCGACCTCTTCGGCGGGCGCTGCGGGCGGCGGCGGGGCGGCGGCGCGGCGTTTCAATTGCCACCAGATGGTCGCTGCGATTGCGGCGCCGGGTAGGAAGATCATCTGCGGCATGGCGGGCACAACCCCGACCGCGCCCAGAATCAGCGCCACCGGCAACCACCCGCGCGGATCGGCGAATTGTCCGCCGATTTGCCCGGCCAGATCGCGCTGATCGGATACGCGGGTGACGATGGCTGCCGCCGCAATCGACAGCAGCAGCGATGGCACCTGCGCCACCAGCGCATCGCCAACCGCCAGCGTGATATAGACCTCGCCCGCCTCACCCGCCGACAGCCCGTGGCTGATCATCCCGACCGCGAACCCGCCGATGATGTTGACGCCGAGGATCAGCAGCGCCGCCACCGCATCGCCCTTCACGAATTTGGAGGCACCATCCATCGAACCGTAGAAATCGGCTTCGACGCTGACTTCACGGCGACGTTCGCGCGCTTCGTCGGCGGTGACGAGGCCGGCGGCGATGTCGGCATCGATCGCCATCTGCTTGCCCGGCAGCGCATCGAGCACGAAGCGGGCGGAAACTTCGGACACCCGGCCCGCACCCTTGGTGATCACGATCATGTTGATGATCATCAGGATCGCGAACACGAACAGGCCGACCGCGAAATTGCCGCCGACCAGAAACGCGGCGAAGCTTTCGATCACCTCGCCCGCCGCCGCGCCGCCTTCGTGGCCATTGACCAGCACCACCCGTGTCGATGCGACGTTGAGCGCCAGTCGCAGCAGGGTCGCGAACAGAAGTACGCTGGGAAAGGAGGAGAAATCGAGCGGGCGCTTGGCGTTGAGCGCCACCATCAGCACCGCAATCGAAATCGCGATATTGAGCACGAAGAAGATGTCGAGCAGCAGCGCCGGGATCGGTAGCACCATCAGCGCCAGCAGCGCGAAGATGCCAACCGGCAAAACCATCGCGGCAGGCATGGCGGCAAGACGGGCCATCGGCCCGGCATGGGTTATGGCGACCACGCTCACAGGCCGAACGCCTTCAATGTGCCATAGGCGCGGCGCACCTGCGCGGGCGCGGCGGCCAGATCACCGCCAAAGGCCGTGCCCAGCACCTGCGACATGGCAGCGCGCCGCGATGCGCGCGGCAGCGGGGGCAGCGATGCCTGTGCGAGGGGCGATGGCAGGCCGAGGCCGCGCGCACCATCATCAGCGATGATCGTGGGCGCGTGGGTGATGCCGCGGGCGGCGGGTAGATGATCGGCGCGGGCAAAGTGCGCCGCCTTCCCATCGCTGGCGCGGCTGAGTGCGCGGTTCAATTTGCCTTCGATCACGTCCATCACCTGTGTCAGACTGCGCGGCGCGCCATCGTTGTTGTAAAATATCGCGCGGTTGGCTGCGGCGGGCCGCGCGAACAGCGCGGGCGCGCTCTGGCCGGGATCAGCCTGCATTTCCGAAAGGAACCGTCCGGCCCCGTCTGCACCGAGGAAATGGGCAAGATAGAGCTCACCGTGGCTGGGTTGGCGGCCGAGAATCGGCATCAGATGCGCGCGGTTATCCTCTGCCAGGCCCGCCGCCATCAGCGATGCAATCTGCGGATCATTGCGCAATGCCAGGATCGCTGACCGCCGCGCCGGATCGGCAACTTTGGCACCGTCCGAAGGCGTCTGCGTAATCTCGTTCGCCAATGCGCCCAGGCCAAACCGCTCACCGTGTTTCTTGACCGTGCCCAGCCATGTGCTGTCGATGAACTGGTATAGCCCGGTCGCGCTCGACGTGGCGGCGCGGGCGGCGGGATCAAGCGAGGATTCAACTTCCGCCTGCGCGAGCAGGTAGTTGAAATCGACGCTGGTCGCGCGCGCTGCATTGGCAATCGCGGCTTCGACCGGAGTATTGGGCTGGGCGCTTGCAATCGGGCGCGCAGCGGGGGCCACGCGGCCATCGCGAGCGGCCTGATGGGCGCGCGCGGCGGTTTCGAACCCGACGCGGATTGATCCTGCCGGAAGGCTAATGGATGAAGACGTCTGGCTCACGCACCCTCTGCCCGATCGGTAGCGCCGCAGGGGGCGACGCTTTCAGGCAGAGCATTTGCAAAGGCCGTGCCAGAATGCGGCGGCACGCCTTAGGTAAGAATCCTCAGGCGCGGGCGTGCGTATAGGTTACGCGGTTCATCCCGCGCTGGCCCCCCAATGCTTCAATCCGCGCCGCAACGTTGGCGGCCAGCAGGTTGCGCACCCGGCGGTTGACGTCGTTCAACTGGTGCGCGGTTTCAGCCAGGCTGCGGGTCTCGCTGTCAAGCGCCTGCGCGCCGATTGCGGCGATCACATCGCACAAACCTTCCTTGTCACGCGCTGCACAGATCAGGTCATCGGCATCGAGCGCGGCAAGCGCTTGCCGTTCGCGTTCGAGCACGGCAATCATCTGCCGCAGGCTGGCGGCGAGCGCGCCGTTATCGGCCGGGGCCGCGCGGGTCATGGTTTCAGCCATCGGATCAGTTCCGATCCGGCAGCGACAGGCTGACCTGCGCGGCGATCATCGCGTCGGCGATCTTGGCTGGCACCAGCGGATATGATCCATCGCGCAGCGCATTGCGGATTTCCTGCACCCGCTCGGCATCGACCGGCGGGGTGGCCGCATCAGCTGCAGCGCTGACTTCAACGCTGATCCCGGCAGCCGGGGCCTTGCCCGGGGTGGCGGCTGGCGGGCGCGCTTCGATCTGCGCGTGATCGCCCGTCGCCAAGGCGCGGACTGGATTGATGCCGGGCAATTTGCTCAGTTCGACAGAGGGCATGACAGATGTCCTTCTTGGGTTCCTGTTAGCCAGAACGGCGCGACGGGAATGAGTTTAAGGGGGCGTTAAAGCGTGCCTCAGTTGGCCGGGATGACGGCAAGGCCGGGGCGTTCGATCCGCGCGCGCAGGGGTTCCGCCTTGCGCGCGGTGCGCACGAAGATCCAATCGCCCACCGCGCCGCCTTCGATCGCCTCGCCCGATTGCTGCACGGAAAACCCGCGCCCGCGCACCATGATGGTCAGCGCATCGCCGCGCTTGATGGCCGGCAGGGCAGGCTTGGCCGCCGCGCCGGGCGCGGCGTTGACAGCGACGAAGATCCGCCAGCTGTTCGGCCCGATGCATTCCACCCGCACCGCGCTGCGGGCCGGGCTGTGCCAGTCAACCGTGAGCGGTGCGGCACACGCCGCAAGCTGCAAGCGCCGGTCGGCGGCCATGCGCGGCCCGCCGGGCTGGCCAATTTCTGACCCGGTAAAGGCGATCACCGCGCGATCAATCGCCGCCGGATCAGTAAGGCCGCTGGCCTGCGCTGGCGGATCGCACAGCGGCAGCAGGATCGGCAGGACAAGCGGGCTGAACCGCCAGCTGCCAAGCCACGAAAATTCAGGCCGGGGAAAGGTCGTGTCCACGCGGGTTCTCCTTGTCATATGCACGAATAATACCGGTTGATACCCGGTCGGTTGCAGAGCCACGTCGAATGCAAAGGCCATGCCAAGCCCGCACTGAGCCGTTCAAGTCCGTGGGCAAGGTCAGGCTTACGCATTCATCCGCAGTAATCAGGCGGCCCAAATTAAGCCTGACGCGATAGGCTGAGCGGCAATGCAAACTGCTGTGATTGCGACCGATAATATGCCTTTTCCCGCTCGATTCCGATCCCGACCTGCCCGCGCTTTCACCGCGCAGGCCGCCGCGCAGGCGGTTTCTGCGCCGGGCACGCGCGCCGACGAAGCGCGCCGCGCGCTGCTGGAACGGATTGCCGATTTCATCACCCGGCATGATTTGACAGTGACCGCGCCCAACCTCGCGACCATATGCGGCGGATTGTCCGGATCGCACCCCGAACTTGCACAGGCCTTTGCTGCGCGCGAAATCGCGGGCGAGCCAATTGACCAGCGCTGGCTGGATACGCTGGCGCGGCTGAATCCCGATGGCGGCACCCGCATTGCCGAGCTTGAAACGCTGATGGACAAGCTTGAATATGGGTTGATGCGGTTCGCGCAGGCTGCGCGTTCGGCGCAGACCGAAACCAGCGACCATCGCGATGCATTGGGTGAACAGATCGAAGCGATGGCCTCACCCAGCGACATTGCGCAGGTGCTTGATCTGTCACGCGCGATGTTGGCCCGGATTGAACAGGTTGAGGCCGCGATGGCGCGCAGCCAAGTAGAAACCGAACAATTGCGCGAAAATCTCGCCAAGGCGCGGATGGAGGCGGATGTCGATCACTTGACCCATTTGCCCAATCGCCGGGCGTTTGAACGGCGCTTGGTCTCGGCCGCAACCGAAGCGCGGGCCAAGGGTGAACCGCTGAGCCTTGCGTTTTGCGATCTCGATCATTTCAAGGCGATCAATGATCGCCATGGGCATGAGGCTGGTGATCGGGTGCTGTGCACAATGGCATCGGGCCTGATCGAATATGCGGGCGACAGCTTTTTCGTTGCGCGCCACGGCGGCGAGGAGTTCGTGTTGCTGTTCTATGGCCTGGATAAAGAAGCAGCGCGGCAGCGGCTTGATGCGCTGCGCGCTGCGCAGGCTGCGCGTCAACTGCTCAACCGCGAAACGGGCAAACCGTTCGGGCGGATCACTTTTTCCGCCGGAGTCGCCGAAGTGACCGAGGATGCCGACAATCGCAGCGCGCTCGCCCGCGCTGACGCCGCATTATATCGCGCCAAGCAGGAAGGGCGCAATCGGGTGGTGGTAGGCTAGGGTCAGGGCCTGCACTTGCCCCGTCCCGCGACCGGTCAGGATAACAATTTCCCCGCATCCGGTGCCTGGGCAACGATTTCATCATAGGCGAGACTGGCGTAAAGTTCCCCGCGCGTGCCCGCTGTAATGATGGTGCGCACCGCCACGCCGCTCGCCTGCGCGTCTTCGGCCAGAGCGGAAGCTGCATCCCACGCCGCCGCTTCGTCGCCGGGAAGGTAGCGGGCAAACACTGTCAGCGTCGCCCGCGGATCGCGCGGCTGGGCGGCGAGCCATTCGGTCAGGCTCGGCCCGCCCGCAACCGGACGGAACAGTGCCTGTGCATTGGCGATTTCGGGCGAGTATGTGTGGCGCAGATCCTTCTCACGCGCATCACGATCGGCAAGCCTGCGTTCGGCCTCGGCTTCGGCGGCAGGCAGGGCCGACAGCGTCAGCAGAAACAGGATCAGCGCCAGATCAGCCAGGATCAGCTGCCAGCCCGGGCCAGCGCGGTTAAATTCTGCTGCGCGGATCATGCCACACCTCGCAGCTGCGCGCGCCGGACTTGCGCCAGGGTGGCGGCTTTCGCGATCTGATCGATGAACCATTCAGCCAGCGCCTCACGCGCGCTTTCGTTGCGCGCGGCGCGCCGGGTGATCGCGGTTGCCAGCGGAAAGCACAGCAAATGCGCCAGCAGCGCGCCATACAGCGTCGAAAGCACGGCAGTGGAAATCGCCTGCATCGTCAGCCGGACGGTATCGCCCCCGACTATCGGAGCCAGCTGGGTGAAGGCATAAAGCGTCCCGATCAACCCGAACACCGGCGCCAGTTCGCCGGCCCAGGCGAACACCTGCGCCGCGTTGGTTTGCTGCGTCGCGTCGATTGCGCGCTGCGTCCGCCGCGCGGTGTGCAGCGATTCAAGCGTGCCGTGGCGCAGATAGGCGTCAAGCATCAGCCCAAGGCTGCGATCAGGCGGAAGCGCCGGATTGGCGCGGTGCGAACCATCGCGCTGGATTTCAGTGAGCGCGAGCGCAAGCGCCTTGCGGTTGGTTTCGGGATTGAACCCGCGCCGCACCAACCCGCCCGCCTGCCGCAGCGCCGCGCCAAAGTCGCGCCATCCGCAGCGTGCAGCGCAAGCGAGCGCGGTGCCCGTGACAACAACGCCCAGCGCCCCTGGGTCGAACAGAGACATGATTGTGTTCGGCATGAGGGCCCCTTTGCTCGCGATCATTCACAGAACGGTGCGCAGCAGCGCGGATTAAGCCCGCAGCGGCAGCGGCTTGCCCACCGCGCACCGGCAGGGGCGGCAAAGGCTTGCCGCTGGCCCCGTCCTGCCGCCGCTCGCACGCCCACAAAGGCATTTGGCACGCTTCCTGCTCCAGTCCGGTGCAACACCACTGCGCGACAGGAGGAAGGCCAAGTGAACGAAGGATTTTTCGGCATTCATGGCGCGGCGCTGACCTTGCGGTCAGAGCGCATGGGCGTGATTGCATCCAACATCGCCAATGCCGCCACCCCCGGTTACAAGGCGCGCGACATTGATTTCAACGCCGCGCTTGATGCCCGGATGGCAGCCTTGCGCGGTGAACCCGGCGATCCGCGCGCCGGAATGGTGTGGCGCACGCCGACCATGCCATCATTGGACGGCAACACGGTTGAATTGAACCGGGAACAGGTTGCCTTTGCCGAAAACGCCATGGCCTACAGCGCCACGCTCAGCTTTGTGCAGGGCAGGGTCAACAGCATCACCCGCGCGTTGAAGGGTGAATGACCATGTCTGCACAACCCCCCATGACGCTGTTTTCGATGACCACCCGCGCGATGCAGGCGCAGATGGTGCGGATGAACGCGGCGACATCGAACCTTGCCAATGCAGGATCGGTTTCCTCCACCGAAGCCGGTGCCTATCGCCCGATCCGTGCGGTTTTCGCGGTCGAGCTTGATCGCGCATCTGGGCTCGCCGGGGTCACGACGACCGGGCTGGTTCGCTCAGAAACCGCCGCCACCAAACGCTATGATCCGGGCCACCCGCTCGCCGATGCCGATGGCAACGTGTTCGAAGCCCCGGTCGATGAAACCGCCGAAATGGTCGAGATCATGGAAAGCGCGCGCCAGTATCAAAATCTGGTGCAGGCGCTGCAGACCGCCAAGCAATTGATGCTCGAAACCCTGAGGAGCCAGTGATGACCACCACCAATACCATAAACCCAGCCGCGCAACCGACGCTTGACCGGCTCAACACGTCATCGCGGCTCAGCGGGAACGGGTTGGAAACGCTTGATCAGGGCGATTTCCTGCGGCTGCTGACCACGCAGCTGACCTTTCAGGATCCGCTTGCCCCGGCCAACAACGAAGCAATGCTGGCGCAGATGGCGCAGTTCTCCTCGCTCGCAGCGACCACCGAAAGTTCGGCCACGCTCGAAGCGATTTCGGCCAAGCTCGACCGGCTGATCGCCGCGCAGGAAGCTGCGCTGCAACCCGCCACCCCGCAACCCTGACCCCTTCCCCAAGCAGAGGAATATAAGCCCATGTCATTCTTTACTTCCCTCAGCGGCCTCAAGAACGCCGAAATGGACCTGCGGGTGATCTCGCACAACATCGCCAATGCCGAAACGGCGGGCTTCAAGAAAAGCTCGGCCCAGTTTGCCGATCTGGTCGCCAGCGGTTCGGCCACCGACCCGCGCCGCACCGCCGGGATCGGCGCAACGGTGTCCGCGATCACGCAGGATTTCGCGCTCGGCCCGCTTGAACAGACCGGCCGCAGCCTTGATCTGGCGATTGATGGCGATGGGTTTTTTGCGCTCGCCAATCCGATTTCGGGCGATTTATCCTTCAGCCGCAATGGCAATTTCCAGCTCAAGGCGACCGGTGCGTTGCAGGATGCCAATGGCAATGGCGTGCAGGCCTTCCCGGTCGATGCGGCAGGCGTGCCGACTTCGACGGTGCCAGGCAATGTGATCGTCCCGCTCACCAACGGCTTGGGTTCTGCGCTGGCCAATGTCACCATCGACAATCGCGGGATCGTCAACGCCGCCTATGCCGATGGCACCACCACGCCTGTTGGACAGATCGCGCTGGCCACCTTCCCCGCGCCCAGCGGACTGCGCGCCATCGGTCAGACCAAGTGGCAGGCATCGGGCGATTCCGGCCCGCCTACATTCGGTAATCCCGGCATCGGCAATAATGGCGAAATGATCAGCGGCGCGCTCGAACGATCGAATGTCGATCTGGCCGAGGAAATGGTGGCGCTGCTGTCTGCACAGCGCAATTTCCAGGCCAACGCCCGCGCGATCGATACCGCCACGCAGATTTCCCAGACCGTTCTGAACCTGCGGCAATAATCCATGGACCGGATGATCTACACCGCGCTGACCGCGATGAACGCGGCGATGGACCGGCAACGGACGGTGGCGAACAACCTCGCCAACGCTTCAACGCCGGGCTTTCGTCAGGAAGTCTTCGCGGTCACACCGGCGACGCTCAAGGACGGGTCGTTGGAGGCCCGCGCCATGGCGCGCGGCAATGTGCGCGGCGCGGATATGACCGCGGCGCGGGTGGTGCCAACCGGCAATCCAATGGACGTCGCGCTCGAAGGCAAGGCGTTGCTCGCCTATCAGGCACCCGATCGGCAGGGCGAGGTTTATTCGCGCCGCGGCGATCTCAGGGTTGCTGCATCGGGCGTGATTGAAAACGGCGAAGGCCTTGCGGTGTTGGGTGAAGGCGGAACGCCGATCACGGTGCCGCCGGGATTCAGCATCGCGATTGCCGCCGATGGAGTGATCCTCGCCAGCGATCCGGGCGACCCCAATGCCCAGCCCGAACCGATCGACCGGTTGCGGCTGGTCAACCCGGAAGGCAGCCCGCTCGCCAAGGGTATCGACAGCTTTCTCAAAGTGCCGGGCGTCAATGGCGCAAACGGCGTCTTGCCGCCCGATCTGACTGCGCGGTTGACCGCCGGCGCGCTGGAACAATCCAACGTCGAAACCGCCGATACGCTGGTGCAGATGATCGAAGCCCAGCGTGCCTTTGAACAGCGCGCCCGGATCATCCGCACCGCAGGCGAGCTTGATGAAGCCTCCAGCGGCCTGATGTCGCTGCGCTGATCCGTTTTACAGGAGACCTGACCAATGCCCACTTCAGCCCTTCACGTCGCCCGCACCGGGCTTGAAGCGCAGGATGCGCGGATGCGCGTTATCGCCAACAACCTTGCCAATATCGGCACCACGGCGTTCAAACGCGACCGCGCCGATTTTGCGACGCTGGCCTATCAGGAACAGCGCGTCGCCGGGCAGCAATCGACCGGGCAGACGGCCTATGCGGTCGGCCTGAACCTTGGCACCGGGGTGCAGGTGCAGGGCACCAGCCGGATCGAGGCGCAAGGCACGCTCAATACCACCGGCAATGCGTTTGACGTGGCGCTCGACGGGCCGGGCTATTTCCAGGTGGAGCTGCCGCCGGGCGGCCAGGTCGGCTTTACCCGCGCGGGCAATTTCACGCTTTCGGCCGATGGCACGTTGATCACTTCGCAAGGCTATGCCGTGCAGCCTGCATTGCAGGTGCCAGCAGGCGCGCAGTCAATCGCCATTTCCCCCGACGGCACGGTCAGCGCGATCACCCCCGGCAATTCCGAACCGACACTGCTGGGTCAGCTCAGCATCGCCAGCTTCGTCAACCCGGCGGGTCTGCGCGCGATTGGCGACAACTTCCTGTTGGAAACCGCAGCCAGCGGCCCGGCCGAAATCGGCGCTGCGGGAGAGAACGGGCGCGGGCAACTGCGTCAGGGAATGCTCGAAGCCTCCAACGTCAACGTGGTCGAAGAACTGGTCGAAATGATCGAGGCCCAGCGCGCTTACGAAATCAATTCCAAGATGGTCAGCGCAGTCGACGAGATGCTGCGCAACGCCAACCAGACATTGTGAGACAGATGATGAAGGGTCGAACCCTGTTCCTCGCCGCGCCGCTGGTGCTGTCTGCCTGCATGGGTGCAGGTAGCAGTGGCCCGCAGCCGGGCTTTGCCGCGCCGCCCCCACCGGGCGTTGCAATCACGGCTGCTACCACAGGCGATCCCTTCGCCATTGCTCCGTCGCAGCCCCAACGGGTAAGCGCGGGCGCAATCTTTCAGACTGGGCAGGGTTATGCGGGTCTGGTTACCGGCACCCGCGCCCGCGCGCTGGGCGATATGGTGACGATCATTCTGGTCGAAGCGACCACCACCAACAAGAGCACAACCGGACGCACCAACCGCGAAGGCAGCTTCGGAATCACCCCACCCACCTCGGGCCCGCTCGATTTTCTCAACCCCAATGCCCTTAAAGCTGCGGGCGAAGGGTCGTTCACAGGAGCGGGCAATGCTGCGCAGCAAAGCCGCCTGAACGGTGCGGTCGCGGTAACCATTGCCGCAGTCTACCCCAACGGCACCGCCGAAGTGGTCGGAGAAAAGCAGATGATGTTCAGCCAGGGCGATGAATGGGTGCAGTTTGCTGGCCGCATCCGGCTGGTCGATATCGACGGCGATAACCGCCTCGCATCGTCGCAGGTCGCCAATGCGCGGATGATCTATTCGGGCAAGGGCGCAGTGCAACAGGCCAGCCGTCCGGGCTGGCTCAGCCGGTTTTTCGGCATGATTTCGCCGTTCTGATGGGGAACCTGACCATGTCCAATCTCACCCGGTTACTGCCGCTGCTACTGGCACTGCTGGCGGCGTTCGCTCCCACCCCGGCACTGGCCGAACGCATCCGCGATCTCGGCCAGTTCGAAGGCCTGCGCGCTAACCAGTTGACGGGCTATGGCGTGGTTGTCGGCCTGCAAGGCACCGGCGACAACAACCTTGCCTATGTCACCGAAGCGATGCGCGGCGTTTCCGGACGCCTCGGCCTGCCGTTGCCTCCCGGCGTCAGCCCGACGCTGCGCAATGCGGCTGCTGTGATCGTGACGGCTGAACTGCCTGCCTTTGCCAAGCCAGGGCAGCGCATCGATATTACCGTTTCGACCCTTGGCCAGTCGTCTTCGCTGCGTGGCGGGGCGCTGATCCTCACCCCGCTATACGGCGCGGACGGGCAGATTTACGCCATGGCGCAGGGCAATGTCGCGGTGGGCGGGCTGGGCGTGACCGGGCGCGATGGTTCGCAGGTGACCGTCAATGTCGCTACCGTGGGCCGGATTGCCGATGGGGCCAGCGTTGAACGCGCGGTCGCCACCGGGTTCGACCGTGCTGGCCCGTTGCGCTTCAACCTCCACAAATCCGATTTCCTCACCGCCGCGCGCGTGCGCGATGCGATCAACAGCCGCTATCCCGGCATTGCCACCATCGCTGACGGGGTGAGCATCGAACTCGCCTTGCCCGATGGCAATGACCTGCGATCTGCCGTCATGGCCGAGATCGAGATGCTGGGCGTGACCCCGGCCCCGGTCGCAGCCAAAGTGATCATCAACAGCCGCACTGGCACGGTCGTGATCAACGACGCGGTGCGCCTGTCGCCAGCCGCCGTCAGTCACGGCAAGCTGGTGATCCGGATCGAGGAAAACCCCGCCGTGATCCAGCCCGCCCCATTTTCACGCGGCGAAACCGCGGTGGAGGAAGCGACCGATATTACGGTTGAGGAACGATCGGACCGGGTCGCCTATATGCCCGGCGCGGCGTCCTTGTCCGAAATTGTCGATGCGCTGAACCTGCTGGGGGTGGGAGCGTCCGATCTGGCCGTGATCCTCGAAAGCCTCAAGCAGGCAGGCGCCCTGCAAGCTGAAATGATCGTGTTGTGACTGGCCCGATTGCCCCCCAAGGGCCAGTTGCCCCCCGCACCCCGGCGGCTGCTCCGGCCCTATCGCCGGAGCACGCCGAGCTGCGCAAGGCGGCGGAGGGGTTCGAGGCGATCATGCTGCGCCGGATGCTTGCCACCGCGCGCGCATCAAGCTTTGCCGAGGATACCCCGCTGACCGGCGGCGGGATGCAGCAGTTCCAGACAATGCGCGACGAACACTTCGCCGACATCGCCGCCAAAACCGGTGCCTTCGGGTTTGCACGCAGTATCGAGGCGCAGCTTACGCAACACCTTTCAGGGCAAGGGGGTAGCCGATGACGAGCGCAATCTTCACCATCGGACGCAGCGGCCTTTCCGTGGCCCGCGCCAGCATCGAGCTGACCGCGCAGAACATCGCCAATGCCGCCAATGCCGATTATTCGCGCCGCACCCTGTCTCAGGGCGAGCTGGTGATGACCGGGTCGATCGGGATCAATGCCGCGGATTCGCTCGGCGGGGTGCGCCCCGGCGTGATCGAACGCGCTGAAAGTGCGCTGGTGCAGCGTCAGGCGCGCGATGCATCGTCCGCGCTGGCCGCTGCCGAGGCGGAGTTTTCCGCGATGCGTGATGCCGAAAGTGCGATTGAAAATTCGGGGGTGTTCACCGGCCTGGTCGATTTCGAGGCCGCGTTGACCCGGTTGGAAGCCAACCCGCTTGAAACAGCCTTGCGGGTGCCTGTGCTGGAAAGCGCACGGCAGCTGGCAGGCAATTTCGCGATTGCCAGTGCCACGCTCGCCAACACCCGCAGTCTGGTGCAGGGCGAGGCGAGTGCCGAAGTGCTCACCGTCAACGAACTTGCGGCCGAATTGGCCGAGATCAACCGCGATCTGGTGGGCACGCGCGAAGGCACCGCAGGGCGTGCGGCGCTGCTCGATGCGCGCGACAAGGCGCTGCGCGGCCTTGCCGAACAATTTGCGATCACCCCCACAATCAACGCCAATGGCACCGTTGATGTCACGTTGAACGGCACGCCGCCGGTTGCGCTGGTTACTGGCGGGGTGGCGGATAGCGTCGGCATCAGCGTTGCTGCTGATGGCACGCTGGCGTTTGCGGTTGGCGGGGTCAGCTTTGTCCCCGGCGGCGGGGCGATGGCGGGCCGCGCTGCGGCGCTCAGCCAGATGGCGGATCTGCAAAACGGGCTCGATACGCTTGCCGTTTCGCTCATCACCATTGCCAATAGCGCGCAGGCCAACGGCGTCGGCACCGATGGAACGCAGGGCCAGCCACTATTTGCCGGAACCGGCGCGGCTGATCTTGTCATGGTGCTTGGTTCGGCAGACGGGCTTGCCACCGCGCCTGCCGGATCGCCTGCGGGCAGCCGTGATACTGGCAATCTTGCCGCGCTGATTGGTGCGCTTGGGGCGGCAACTGGCCCGTCTGCCGGGGCCGATGCCCTGCTGCTGAACCTGTCGAGCCGGGTCGCCGCGTTGGAAACCTGGCGCGATGGGTTGGGCGTGGTCGCCGCCAGCGCCGAAGCGGAACTGCTGCGGGAAACTGGGGTCGATCTGGATGACGAGGCCGCCAATCTCGTCCGCCTGCAACAGGCATTCGAAGCCAACAGCCGGGTGATCCAGGTCGCCGCCGACCTGTTCGATACGATTTTGGCGTTGCGGTAAGGGGAGCAAGAGGCATGAGCTTTGTCAGCAATTCCACCGGTTCGTTCTTCAACCGATCACTCGCTCAGATGGCGGATTTGCGCGCGGGTATCGAACGCGCCCGCACCCAGATTGCCACCGGCAACAAGATCGAGCGCGGATCGGACGATCCCGTTGCCGCCGCACAGCTGCGCAACGTTGCCCGGCGCGAACGGCTTGCCAGCGTCGAAGGCGATAATACCGCGCGGCTGGGGCAGGACATCAGCTCAGCCTCGCAAGAGGTCGAAGCGGTCAAATCGCTGCTCCAGCGAGCGCGTGAACTGGCGGTGCAGGCCGCCAACACCCCGACCGGGGCTGATGGACGGCAGGCGATTGCATTTGAACTGGAACAGCTCACCGAAGAACTGTTTTCGCGCGCCAATGGCACTGCGCTGACAGGCGAACCGTTGTTTGCGGGCCTGTCATCCGGCGCGGCATTCACCCGCGATGCGGCAGGCAATGTCACCTATATCGGCACGCCCACCAGCGGCGTGGTGCCAGTTGCGCCGGGCACCGCCATTGAACGCGGCCTGCCGGGCAATGAAGTTTTCGAATTCGATCTTGGTGGCACCCCGTCAAGCGCCTTTGCGGTGCTGAGCGGGCTGGCGGCGGCGCTTAACGGCGGCTCGCCCGATCCGGCGGGTGCGGCGCTGGCGGCGATTGATGGGATCGACGCCGCGCTCGATACGGCGAACCGCGCACAGACCATTCTCGGCACGCGGCTGGCGTGGGTTGAACAGGTGCAGCAGCAACAGGGAGCCCGCAGCATCGAACTGGCCGAACGCCGTTCAAGGGTGGGCGATACTGACATCGCCGAAGCCATCGCGCGGCTCCAGCAATCGCTGACCGCGCTCGAAGCGAGCCAGGCGGCATTTGCCCGCATCAGTTCGCTGTCGCTGTTCAACGCGTTGCGCTGACAGGAGCCCTGACCCGTGTTTGTTGCAATCGGAATTGTCGTGCTGCTGGTGATGGTGTTCGGCGGGTTCATGCTCGCTGGTGGCGCCATGGGGCCGGTATTGAAAGCCGCCCCGCTCGAATTCATGATCATTGGCGGCGCGGCGCTGGGGGCGACGCTGATCGGCAATTCGATGCACGCTATCAAATTGCTCGGCGGGGGGTTGGGCAAGGTGTTCAAAGGCCCGAAATACACCCACGAAGATCACATTGACGCGATCGCGCTGACCAGCAAGCTGATGAAGCTATTGCGATCCGAGGGTGCAGTGGCGCTGGAAAGCCACGTTACCGAACCGGGCAGTTCGACCATCTTCAGCGAATATCCCCGCTTGCAAAGCGATCCGGTCGTGACCGGGATGATCTGCGATCCGCTGACCTTGCTGGTGGTGTCGTCGGGCACGCTGGATACCCATGCGGTCGAAGACGTGATCGACAGCGCGATCAAGACCCAGCTGCACGAAATGAGCGAGCCGGAACATATGATCCAGTCGCTGGCCGATGCCTTGCCCGCGCTGGGGATTGTCGCGGCGGTGCTGGGCATCATCAAGACGATGGGCGCGATCAACGAACCGCCTGAAATCCTCGGCAAGATGATTGGCAGCGCGCTGGTCGGGACGTTTCTGGGGGTGCTGCTGGCCTATGGCTTTGCCTCGCCGCTTGGCAGCAAGCTGAAACAGATCAACGGCCATGATCAGCAGATTTTCTATTCGATCAAGCAGGTGATCATCGCATCCTTGCACGGCTATCCGCAGCCGCTGGTGCTCGAAGCCGCACGTTCGGGCCTGCCGCCTGCGCATCGCCCGAAATTGACCGATCTGCTCGACATGATGCGAGGGCGGTAAAGTGGCCGAGGCTGACCCCAAAATGCTGGCCCCGGCCCAGCACATCCCGGCACCGATCATCATCAAGCGGATCACCATCCAGGAAGCCGGACACCACGGCGGGGCGTGGAAGGTAGCCTATGCCGACTTCGTGACCGCGATGATGGCGTTTTTCCTGCTGCTGTGGCTGCTCGGTGCGACTGAGGAGAAGCAGCGCAAGGGGATCGCCGATTATTTCTCCCCCACGCTGGTCAAGATGCGCAAGGAAAGTGCGGGCTCTGATGGGATGCTGGGCGGATCGTCGCTTACCGATGTGGATAATTATCCTAATGCAATGGGCCAAACTGGCACGCGTTCGATCACCATTCCGCGCGGCGTTACCGGTGGCCCGGTCGAAGGCGGTGGGCGCGGCGAGCTCGATTCCGACAAGCTCAAGGAACTGCGCGACAAGATTGAAAAGAAACTGGTGCAGCGCCGCCAGTTGTCGCACCTCGCGCGGCAGGTGCGGGTGATGCGCGCGCCCGAAGGCATTCGTATCGATCTGATGGATGATGCCGATTTTTCGATGTTCGAACTGGGCACCACCATCCTTACAAAGGATGCACGCGGGCTGCTCGAGGTGATGGGCGAAACGTTACGGGATGAAAACGCGTCGCTGATCCTGCGCGGTCACACCGATTCGCTGCCGTGGCGCAGCGGGGTTGCGGCCAATAACTGGTCGTTGTCCACCGGGCGGGCCGAGGCGACCCGGCAAGCGCTGGTGCTGAGCGGGGTGCCAATGCCGCGGATTGCGCGGATTGAAGGCGTCGCCGATACCGAACCGCTGATCGCGGATAATCCTGCCGATCCGCGCAACCGCCGGATTTCGTTGCTGCTGCTTGATAATCGCGCCGCTTCGAAACCGGCGCGCACCGGGCCGGTGGGTAAGCCGATCTTCAAAGCGCCCCCCGCCGCCCCCGCCAGCGTCTCAACCCGCAACGAAGCGCCCGCGCGTGCGGTTGGCAATAGCAACCAGTGACAGCATCACCGGCACTTCGACCAGCACGCCGACCACGGTAGCCAAGGCCGCGCCGCTGCCCAATCCGAACAGGCCGATCGCCACGGCAACCGCCAGTTCAAAGAAGTTCGACGTGCCAATCAATGCGCAGGGCGCGGCGATGGCGTGGGGCACCTGCCACACCTTGGCCCAGCCATAGGCGATGAAGAATATGCCATAACTCTGGATGATGATCGGCACCGCGATCAGCGCCACCAGCACCGGGCGGGTAACAATGGTTTCGGCCTGAAATCCGAACAACAAAAGCACGGTGGCAAGCAGGCCGATCACCGACAGCGGCTTCATCCGCCCAGTGAAATCCGCCACCGCAGCCTCGTTCCCGTCGTGGTTGGCGAGCAGCCGCTGGCGCACGAACGCCCCTGCGACAAGCGGCACCACGACATACAGCGCGACCGACAGCAGCAGCGTTTCCCACGGCACGGAAATGCTGGTCACGCCCAGCAACAACGCGACAATCGGGGCAAAGGCAACGATCATGATAAGATCATTCGCGGCGACCTGCACCAGCGTATAGGCCGGATCGCCCTTGGTCAGCTGCGACCACACGAACACCATCGCAGTGCATGGCGCAGCGCCCAACAGGATCAGCCCGGCGATATATTGCTGTGCATCAGCGGGCGCGATCAGATCGGCAAACACGATTTCGAAGAACAACACGCCCAGTGCGGCCATGGTGAACGGTTTGATCAGCCAGTTTACCGCCAGCGTGATGATCAGCCCCTTTGGCTTGTCGCCCGCGCGCCGCACCGCACCGAAATCGACTGCGACCATCATCGGGAATATCATCGCCCAGATCAGCACCGCGACCACGAGATTGACCGAGGCATATTCAAGCGCCGCGAGCGACGCGAAGGCGCCCGGCACAGCATTGCCCAGCGCAACCCCGGCCAGGATCGCAGCGCCGACCCAGACGCTCAGCCATTTTTCGAATAGGCCCAGCCCGGCGGCTGCGGGCCCGGTATCGGCGGTGATGGTGTTCATCGAATCATCGGCTCCTTACATGAATCCGACCCGGATAAAGCGACCGAGCAATCCTCGCCGCCGCAGCAATTTTCGGTGAGGTAGCCCATCAGCGCGTTCATCGCGTCGTAGTCGGCTGAATAGATGATCGACCGGCTTGCGCGTCGCTGTGTCACCAGCCCGGCATGGGCGAGCTGGGCAAGGTGGAAGCTCATTGATGACGCAGGAACGCCGATCCGGTCGGCCAGCACGCCCGCAGGGATGCCTTGCGCGCCAGCCTTCACCAGCAACCGGAACGCGGCGAGGCGATGTTCCTGCGCCAGAGCAGCGAGCGCGCGGATGGCATGATCGGGTTGCAAGGAAAACTCCAATAATTCGATAAATATAGAAATATGGGAGAATGGTTTAGCGGTCAAGCGCCTTCGGCAGCCCGGTGGTTGGCACGAGAACTGCCTGACAAGATGGAGGAGCGCCCCGCTGTAGTAATACCAAAGCGCGATGAGCCTGACTCATCGGACTTTGGTTAAGCCCGTGCGGCGCTTGAGCATTTCCAGCGCGTGATGCGTCAGCATCTTAGCGCGCTGGTATAAAGTTGACTTGGTTCGGGTGGGGCCCTGAAGGTCTGTTTCAAAGGGTTAGCAATGAAACGGGAACAAGGTTGCCTTGGCCTTGCGTCACTGCTTAATGTGAAAAAGCTGAGATAGTTCTGCCGGGTAACACATTCTGAGGAGAGATTACGTGGGTCGCACCGCCAAAGGTTCAGTTCGCGCCGTATCATGCCTTGCCATCGCGGTAGGGCTGGTTCTTTCCGGGGCACCCGCAGCGCTGGCGCAGGAGCACGGTGAGCAGCCTGCCGCGACGGCGCAAGCCCCGGCGACGGGCGTTCCGGCTTGGGGAATCGCCAGCACCGACTTTCCTGCCGACCCCGACATCGTGTTCGGCACCCTGCCCAACGGCATGCGTTATGCCCTGCGGCGCAACGGCAATCCTCCGGGTGAAGCGGTGATCCGCTTCTCCGTCGCCGTCGGCGGCAAGGAGGAAACCGATGCGGAGAATGGTGCCGCCCACTTCGTCGAGCACATGGCCTTCAACGGTTCGACCAACATCCCCGAAGGCCAACTGCTGCCGATGCTCGAACGGCTCGGACTGGCCTTCGGTCCAGACACCAATGCCGTGACGTCGCTCGAATACACGACCTATATGCTGAACCTGCCCCGCACCAATGGGGAAACGGTCGACGCCGCGCTGACGGTCATTCGCGATATGGCGGGTGAGTTGACCATCGATCCGGCAGCAGTTGAGCGCGAGCGCGGCGTCGTCATGAGCGAAGCGCAGATACGCAACGATCCGGCGCGGCGGCGCATCACGGATTATCTCCAAACTGCGTTGCCGGATTCCCGGCTCGGCTTTCGCGTTCGCGCCGATGTCGAGCGCATCCGCACCATCTCCGCAGACGAACTGCGCGCCTTCTATCAGGCCTATTACCGCCCCGAGCGAGCCACGCTGGTGATCGTCGGCGATTTCGATCCTGCCGCGATGCGCTCCAAGATCGAGACGGTCTTCTCGGACTGGCAGGGCAAAGGCGAAGCGCGGCCCCGCTATGCCTCGCCGGTGCCGGAGGTGGTCGGTGCGCCGGCGGTCGGGACTTTCGTCGACCCCGCGACGCCGGAGATCATCGATCTCCAGCGGATCTCACCCTGGGTTCCTTCGAGCAATACCGCCGCCGAGGCGCGCGAGGAAGTCCTGCGCGCCGTGGCGGCGGCAGCCCTGTCCAACCGAATCGCTGTTCTTTCACGCAACGCCGATTCCCCCACGCTCGGCGCGCAGGCTGCGGATCAACCATTGTTCCGCAGCGCGCGGTCCTACGGCATGTTGATCGTTGCCAAGGATGGCCGCTGGCAGGATACGCTTGCGCTGGCGGAGCAGGAACTGCGCCGCGCGCAGCAATTCGGCTTCACAGCGGCAGAGCTAGAGGAGGCCAAGGCGAACATCGCCACCGCGCTGGCCAATGCCGCCGCGCAGGCCGCCGGTAGGCCCAGCTCGCGCATCGCCGACGCCCTTGTCGCCGCCAGTCTCGATAATATCGTGCCGACCGCGCCAGCGACCGATCTCGCCTTCTACCAGGCCATCGCGCCCACAATCACCCCCGAAAGCGTGAGCGCGGCGTTCCGTGCCGCTTGGCAGGGCGGGCCGACGGTAGTTCACGTGTCGACCAAGCAACTGATCGAGGGCGGCAAGACGGCCATCCTCACCGCGCTTGAGGACAGCGCCAAGGTCGCCATCACCGCACCGGTTGAGGCCGCAGCAGCCACTTTTGCCTATCAGGGTTGGGGTGCGCCCGGCGTGGTGGTGAGCGATAGCACCATCGCCGATCTCGGCATCCGCACAGTACGCTTCGCGAACGGGCTCGAGCTAAACCTCAAGGTCACCGCCTTCGAGCCCGGCAAGGTGGCCTTCGCGATGCGGGTGGGCGATGGCGCCCGCGACTTCCCGATAGACAAACCAGGCCTGCGCGAAATCCTGCCGTTTATCGTCAGCATTGATGGGCTGGTGGCGCATGATGCCGACGAATTGCGACGGGTGCTGGCCGGAAAGGCGGTGAGCACCGGCCTCGCGGCAGGCCAAGATGCGCTTCAGGCGAACGGGACTACCACACCGGCCGATCTCGAAATGCAGCTCAATCTGCTGGCCGCGCGGCTGACCGCCACTGGATGGCGTCCGGAAACGCAGGCGCAATGGGCCGGAGTCGCGCCGGTCATCGTGCAGAACATCCGCGCCAATCCGCTCCAGCTGTTTTCGGTTGCGCTCAACGCGGCGCTAACCGGTGGAGACGCGCGCTTCGGGCTGGTGAACCCGGAGAGTCTGGCGCAGCTTTCGCTCGACGATGTGCGCGCCGCGGTCGCTCCGCAGTTGGACAAAGGGTCGATCGCGCTGGGCCTGGTCGGCGATTTCGATCCTGATGCGGCAATCGCCGCAGTCGCGCGGACGCTAGGCACGCTGCCGACACGGCCCGCGCGCAAGGAGGCCAAGGCCGGTGGCAAACCCGTCACCTTCGTGCGCGATCCTGCCGTGGTGGTGCTCAATCATGCCGGGGCGAGCGATCAGGGCGTTCTGGCGCTCAGCTGGCAGACCGACGACGCTGCGGATCAGCGCGACGACATCACCCGCGATCTGCTCGCGGCGGTAATGCAATTGCGTCTGCAGGACAAACTGCGTGAAGAGCTGGGCGCGACCTATTCGCCCGTGGCCACCAGCTATTCAGAGCTTCGGTTCGAGGGCCTGGGCCACCTGACGGCCTACACTACCGTTTCGCCCGAAGCGATGGATGCGACCGCCGCAGCGATCCGCGCGATTGCGGCGGAACTGGTGGAAGGGCCAGCGCCGGACGACCTGATCGAACGCGCGCGCAACCCGATGCGTGACAGCTACAAGCGCGCCGAAAGCCAGAACCTCGATTGGACCGGCCCTGTCGTCATGGCTCAGAGCGATCCGCGGGTTCTCGATCAACGGCGAACCAGAACGGGCATTCTCGAAGCGCTCACGGCCGCCGACCTCCAGACCGCCGCCCGCCGCTATCTGGCAGGTGCCGGGGCGGTCGAGATCAGGGTTGTGCCCGCCGGTTCGTAATGGCGCAGCGGCATCCGGCCGCTGACAGCCCATCTTGCCGTTCATCTTCGAAACCTGATCGAAGAGGCGAACGTCATTGAAGACGATGAGCGAATGCCCCATTGTGCCCCGCCGCAAGGCGTGGGCCGCAAATCACATCTAAGTCATTGAAAAGGTGGTTGACGCACTAGGGCTCGAACCTAGGGCCCACCGATTAAAACCCCATCAAGGCCGCGAGCATGGGCTCACGCGATATTGAAGCGTGCAGATTGAGACGCTTGACGGGGCACCTTATCTCGTGCGCTAAACTATGCGCATGGACGCGTCATCCGTCATTCGCCGCCTCACCCAGCGCCTGTATGGGTGTCCCATCATTAGGAATGACCTTCGCGGCGAACTCGTCGAGGAGATCGTCGCCGCAGCGCTGGAACCCGAATGGCGACTTTGCTCGACCGACTGGGGGTCGTGCGATCTGGTCCATTCGACGCGGAAGATCGGCATCCAGGTCAAACAGTCAGCAGCTCGTCAGACGTGGCACAAAGACAACCTAGTGCTGCCTAGGCCTAGATTTTCGATCAAAGAGAAAACTGGGCGGTGGGAAGACGGCAGTCGCTGGGTCGCAAAGCCAAGTCGAAACGCCGAAGTCTTTGTTTTTGCATGGCACTCCGACACGAGCGACGCCGCTGATCACCGCGATCCGCAGCAGTGGCAGTTTTTCGTTGTCGCAGAGCGGGACCTACCTCCGCAAGGCTCAATCGCATTGTCACGTCTCCAGTCGTTAGTGGAGCCCGTGCAGTTCGCACAACTTGCCATGCGGGTTAGATCGCTGATTGATGCTGTGTGACAACTCCAGTCCAAAATTGGCGCATTTCAGCCAATTCTATTGACTTGAGCCGGCTCAAGAAGATCTGATGCCCCATTGGTGCCCCGCCGGAAGGCGCAGGTTACAAGTCGCATCTAAGTCATTGAAAATTGGTGAGCCCGACAGGATTCGAACCTGTGACCCGCTGATTAAAAGTCAGCTGCTCTACCTACTGAGCTACGGGCCCACGCTTGATGGTCTTTGGCGCCGCGATTGTGGCGGCGAGCGCGCTCACCTAGGCAGGGGGCGGCGGCGGGTCAAGCGGGCATGAAGATGAGCGAGCGTCAAACCGTTCAACGGGTCGCGCCAATCGGCGGCAATCGCGCGCGCCGGGGTGAGCACGAAGGCGCGCTGGCGGAAGGCGGGGTGCGGGATGGTGAGCGCCTGTGACCGCCGCCCCGAACGCCATTCCCCGCCGCTCCACAGCACAATATCGCAATCAAGCACCCGGTCGCCCCAGCGCTGCCCGCGCCGCCTGCCAAATTCACGCTCGATCCGTTTGAGCGCGGCGAGCAGCGCGGGCGGGGCAAGTTCGCTCTCCAGCACCAGCGCCGCATTGGCGAATCGGCGCTGCGCCGCGCCCATCGCCGGGGTGGCGATTATCGGGGAGCGCGCAATCACCAGACCGAGCGCCGCCAGTTCCTCCATCGCCGCGCGCACCACTTGCCGCGGCGGGCCATATTGCCCGCAGTGCCGGTTGCTGCCCAACGCTATCAGATAATGGCTGCTCAAATGTCCTGCGCGATCCGGCCGTAGAGCTGCGGGCGGCGGTCGCGGAAGAAGCCCATGCCCGCCCGGTGTCGCGCCGCGCGCGCGAGATCGAGCCGCGCCGCCAACACGCCCGCTTCGCCCGCACCGAAGGATTCGACCAGATCGCCCCATTCGTCAGCGATGAAGGAGTGGCCGTAGAACCGCTGCGCGCCATCCTCTGGCCCCTCTACACCGATGCGGTTGGCGGCCACCACCGGCATACAATTCGACACCGCATGGCCGACCATCGCGCGCCGCCACATCCGGCTGGTGTCGAGATCGCTATCGTAAGGTTCAGACCCGATCGCGGTGGGATACATCAGCAGTTCCGCACCCTGCAATGCCATCACCCGCGCAGCTTCGGGATACCATTGGTCCCAGCAGATGCCGACCCCCACGCGGACGATCGCCCCGCCCTCACCCGGCACATCCCACACCTTGAAACCATCATTGCCGGGGCGGAAATAGTATTTTTCCTCATACCCCGGCCCATCGGGGATGTGGCTCTTGCGATAGGTGCCCATGATCCCGCCATCGGGGCCGATCATTGCCAGCGTGTTGTAATAGTGATGCCCGTCGCGTTCGAAGAAGCTGGTCGGGATCGTCACCTTGAGCCTTGCCGCGAGCGCCTGCATCGCGGTCACGCTGGGGTGCTCAAGCGTAGGGCGGGCGAGCGCAAACAGCGCCTCATCCTCCTCACGGCAGAAATAGGGGCCGCTGAACAGTTCGGGCGGCAGGATCAGCTGCGCGCCCTTGGCCGCGGCATCCTCCACCAGCGCGGCGACGGCGGCAATGTTGGCGGCTTCGTCCGCTGAACCAAGCGACAATTGCAGGGCGGCGACGGTGATGGATGTCATGCCGCCGCCCCTACATGATTACTTTGCTTTCTTGAACAAGAGAGTCATGCGGTCGCTTTCGCCCAGATCTTTCAGGTCTTCGCGCTTGGTCGTCAGCACCGGGGGCATTTCCCACACGCCGCGTTCATGATCGGCGGTGTCCTTGGGGTTGGCGTTGATCTCACTCGCTGCGACCAGTTCAAACCCGTGCAGGCGCATGAAATCCACCACGTCCTGTTGTTTGAGATAACCGCGCGTGCCGTTGGCGTAAGACCACGGCGCATCCGCTTTGGCGCGGTGCTGAACGATGCCGATCATGCCATCATCCTTGAGCAGATCGCGCATCGCGCGGATTTCAGCAGCGGCAATTCCCGCCCGGGTGATGCCGTGCAGCCCGCGGATCACCAGAATGCGATCAAACGTGCCCTTTTGTTCATCGGGAACGGCATCCAGCGTGACAGCAGTGAACTTATCAGCGGCAAGCCCGGTATAGCTTGCAACCTCATCGCCAAAGCCCGCCGCCTGAACGCGGATACGCTCCTGCCGCTCGGGATCGCTGGTCGCCAGCCGGGGGTTGGCATAGATGCCGACCAATTCGCCTTCGCCGCCCAGATAATGCCCCAGCAGGCGCGAATACCAGCCGCCGCCGGGGGCATATTCACCCACCTTCATGTGCGGGGCAACGTGGAAGAACGCGAGCGTTTCGGCCGGGTGGCGGTACGCATCGCGCGCGCGGTCTTCGGCGCGGGTTGGATGGTTGATCGCGCCCGACAATGCCTCGGCATGATGCTTGAGGAACATCGCCGACATCTCGTCGGGTGACATGTCCTTGTGCATCTTCGCCACGTCTTCCTTCCCGCCGTGGTGATCGGCAATGGCGGGTGCGGCGATGGCAAGGCCGCTCGCAGTGGCGAGGGCAAGGATCAGTTTGTTCATGGTGGAATTCTCCCTTGGGAACGCTTCGTAACCGGAACACACCAGTGGCATTTCCGATCCGTCACCCTATCTCTGGCAGAAATCAGCGGAGATTTCGAGTGAGCAATTTGGAAACGATTATTGTCGCAGGCGGATGCTTCTGGTGCACCGAGGCGGTGTTCCGCGATGTGGTGGGCGTGAGCGAGGTCGAAAGCGGCTATATCGGCGGAACCAAGGCGAACCCGACCTACAAGGAAGTATGCACCGGCGCGACCGGCCATGCCGAGGCGATCCGGGTAACGTTTGATCCCCACGCGATCAGCCTTGGCGAGATGTATGACGTGTTTCTGGGCACGCATGATCCGACGCAATTGAACCGCCAGGGCGGCGATGTCGGCACGCAATATCGCAGCGCGATCTTTCCGCTATCGGACGAACAGGGCGGCGAAGCGAAAGCGGCAATCGGGCGCTGGAATGCCGAGAACGGCAAGTTGGCAGTGACCTCGATCGAAGGCCTGTCGGGCGGCGCGCAGACCTGCGAATGGTATCCGGCGGAGGATTACCATCAGGAATACTGGGACGGCGAAGGCCAGCGCAACCCCTATTGCCTCGCAGTGATCCCGCCCAAGATCATGAAATTACGTAAGAGTTTTGCGGATAAGGTGAAGGGGTGATTCTCCACCTTTCGTCTTCCCGGGCTTGACCCGGGATCCCGCTTTCTTTGTCGGCCTCAAGGCAGCGGGACCCCGGCTCGGGGGCCGGGGCGACGATGGGTTATGATTTCACCCACCGCCCCACGAAAAATCCGTCCAGCCCGCCTTCGTCCGCCAGCATCCCCGGATGGGTGCGCAGCCAGCCTTCGGCGGTGGGGGTGAGGCCTGCGGGCAGTTCCTCCGGCGTAATCGGCTTGGGCGCGAGGCCGCAATTGGCGTCAATCCACGCGGCCTGCTGCTCGCCCTCCTCCGCCTCCAGCGAGCATACCGCATAGACCAGCACCCCGCCGGGGTTGAGCCATTCCGCTGCCTTGGCGGCAAGGCTGCGTTGCAGGTCGACCATTTCGGGTATTTGCCGCGCGCCAATCCGGTGCAGCACATCGGGGTGGCGGCGGCAGGTGCCGGTCGCGGTGCAGGGCGCGTCGATCAGGATCGCATCGAAGCGGTGCTTCGGTTCCCACACCAGCGCATCGGCGCGCACGGGGGAGGCTTTCAGCCCGGTGCGTTTGAGGTTGTCTTTGAGCAGTTCCAGCCGCCGTTTGCTCATGTCGAGCGCGGTGACGTTCCACCCGGCCGCCGCCAGTTGCATGGTCTTGCCGCCCGGCGCGGCGCACAGATCAAGCGCGTGCTTGCCAGCCCCCACACCCAGCAATCGCGCCGGGATCGAGGCGGCGAGATCCTGCACCCACCAATCGCCCGCCTTGAAATCGGCAAGGCTTTCGACCGCCGCGCCGCGCGGCAGGCGGACATGGCCCGGCGCCAACGTCACCCCGCCCATCGCAACGCTGCGGGTTTCGGTTTCGGCAGCGTCTTTCAACGCCAGATCGAGTTCGGGCGGGAAGGCGAGGCCGGGGGCGATGGCGGCTGCGCGTTCCTCGCTCCAACGGGCGACGACCGATTCGGGCAAGGTGGGCGCATCGGGCAGCACGCTCACACCCGGCTTCACCCCCCCGGCCTTCATCAACGTGGAGAACACGCCATGCGCCAAGCGGCGCGGCCCGCCTGCCAGCAGCGGCAGCCCGGTGGCGATCACCGCGTGCGGCGGGGTGTCCAATCGCAGCGCCTGCGCCAGCATGATCCGCAGCACCATCCGTGCCTTGGCATCATCGGGCAGGCGTTGTTTGGTGACGCTGTCGATCAGCGCATCAATGTCAGTCAGCCAGCGCAGGGTCTCACTCGCAATCGCGCGGGCGAGCGCACGGTCGGGCGCGGTGCGAATAGAGCTGAGCGCCGCGCCTTCGGCGATTTCCAGCGTCTCCCCCCGGCGCAAAACCGCATCAAGCAAACGAAGCGCAGCGCGGCGCACGGGAAGTCCGGGGGTGGTGGGCATGGGCGGCCCTTAAAGCATCGCGCGGAAAAGTGGGAACCGGTTTTTCGCCTACAGCGATGCTGGCCCAAAAGGACGTATTGAAACCAAGCGCCAGCACGCGCATTTGGGTGACATGACCAAGCAGAAATCCGACGCTGCCAAGCAGTTCACCAAACCCGCGCATTGGACCAACGACCCGGTGCCTGCGCCCAAACAGGTCGATCCGCTGAAGGGTGAACCGAAGGAACTCTCCCCCACCCGCTACGGCGATTGGGAGAAAGACGGCATCGCGTGGGATTTCTAGTAAACTTCGTCATTGCGAGGAGCCGAAGGCGAAGCAATCCAGTTTCGGGCCTCGGCGTAAATGGCGCGGGCGGATCATGGATTGCCACGTCGTCTCCGGCTCCTCGCAATGACGAATGCCACCTTAGCCTAGACCCCCGCTAGACCCCCTCTTGCCAATGTTTCACGTGAAACAATTTATAACGGTTTGAATTTTACCTTCAGCCCATCCTTGGGCTGCGGGATCGGCCAGTCCTGCCACGCCGGAGCATAGCCAGCCTCAACTTCAATCCGATAGCGTTGCAGCAATTGGGCGAGCAGAATCTTGACCTGCATATAGGCAAAATGCAGCCCCAGGCACATATGCGCCCCGCCGCCAAACGGCACCCAGGCGTATTTGTGCCGCGCGCGCACCTGTTCGGGGGTAAAGCGCATGGGATCAAAAACGGCGGGATTGTCCCAGTAATCGGCCGAATGATGGGTCCAGTGGATATTGATCCCCACCATCGCGCCCGCCGGGATGCGGTATCCGCCAAATTCAAATTCACGCAGCGCCCGGCGCGGCATCGAAGGCACCGGGGGGATCATCCGCAGCGATTCCTTGAACGCCATTTCGGTGAGTTCCAGCTTGGCCAGATCATCATAATCAAGACCGCGTGGATTGCCCTGCCCATCCGGCCCGCCAGTGACCGCGAAAATCTCCTCACGCAGTTTTTCCTGCCATGCGGGATTGGCGGCGAGGTGATAGATCAGCGATGTGGCCGATGATGTAATGGTATCATGCGCCGCCATCATCAGGAAGTTCATGTGATCGACCACTTCATCGACCGGCAGCAATGATCCATCTTCGCGGGTGGCGGTGGCGAATTGGCTGAACATATCCTGCCCGCCGCCCTGTTCGCGGCGGCGCAATGTTTCACGTGTAAAATAATCGACCAGAAACGCCCGGCCATCGACACCCTTTTTCATCTTGGTGAAAGGCAGCGGCTTGCGGATCGGCGCGACCGAGGCCTGCACCATATCGACGAAAGCGGCGTTGATCTTGTCCGCCTCCGGCCCCCACGGCAGGCCGATGAAACTGTCTGCAGCGAGATCAAGCGTCAGCTTCTTGATCGCGGGATAGAACCGCAAATCGCCCGCCCAATCCGCCACTTCGCGGGCAATCCCGCGGTTCAGCGCGCCCGAATAATGGCGCATCGGTTCAGGCTTGAAAGCGATCGACAGGGCGCGGCGATCAATCCGGTGGTGATCGAAATCCAGCAGCATCAGCCCGCGCGGGAACAGCTGGTCCAGTACCGGCCCCCAGCCCTGTTCGCTGGAGAAAATCTTGTCTTTGTTGAACAACAGCAGCTCGTTCGCCTCGGCCCCGATCAGCGCCACCTGCCACCCGCCGAACGCGCGGTTTTTATAAACCCGCCCGTGGGTATCGATCATCCGCTGCGCAAAGCCATGGGGATCAGCCAGCATGGTGAAGGTGTTGCCCACCACCGGCCAGCCCGCATCGCCGGGGATGTGGGCAAGGTCAGCTTCACTGAGGCGCCCCTCGCTCCAATCGCGCGGCGCATCGGCAAAGGGGGCATTGGCGGAATGCGGGGCGTCGGCAAGGGTGGCCATGGTCAGATCAGGCTCCGTATCGGGTTCGGATTAGCAACTGACCCTGATGTAAATAATCGCAGCGGTCAAATCCACCCCGAAAGCTCACGCCGGAGCATTGCTTCGACCATCGCAAGGCCTGAGTCCGAGGTGTTGAGGCAGGTAAGCACAGCATAATCCTCACCGCCCGCCTCGATGAATTCACGGCGGCCTTCCAATGCCAGTTCCTCCAGCGTCTCGACACAATCGGCGGCAAAGCCGGGGGCGGCGACGATCAGGCGTTTGGTGCCCTTCTGCCCTTCTGCGATCAGCGTGGTGTCGGTGGAGGGTTCAAGCCAGCGCGCCGGGCCAAAGCGCGATTGGAACGTGGTTTCAAACCTGACGCCCGCAAATTCAGGGCGCGCTGCCAACCGCTCGCGCAGCAGCCGCGCGGTTTTCTGGCAATGGCAATGATAGGGATCGCCCTTTTCCAGCGTTTGCAGCGGCATCCCGTGAAAACTCATCAGCATCACCTCAGGAGTAAAGCTGAGGGCTTGCACCTGCCGGGTCAGATCATCCGCCAGCGCACCCAGATAATCGGGGTGATCGTGATAAGGCGGCGCGAACCGCAGCGCCGGTTGCCAGCGCATTGCGCCGAGCACGCGGGCCACCTCGTCAAACACCGTCGCCGTGGTCGCCGCGCAATATTGCGGATACATCGGCGCAATCAGGATGCGATCACAGCCCTTGCCTGTCAGTTCGGTAATGCGCTGTTCGATCGAAGGGTTGCCATAACGCATGGCGTAATCGATCACGATATTATCACCGAACCGGGGTTCCATCACCTTGGCCATCGCCTCCGCCTGACGCGAAGTGATATCGGCCAGCGGCGATCCGCGCTCCGTCCATATCTTGGCATAGGCTTTCGCGCTTTTCTGCGGGCGGGTGTTGAGGATGATCCCGCGCAGGATCAATTGCCACACAATCGGCGGAATCTCGATCACGCGCCGGTCAGACAGAAACTGCTTGAGGTAGCGCCGCACCGAAGCCGGATCAGGCCCGTCAGGCGTGCCAAGGTTGACCAGCAAGACGCCGATCTGGCCGCTCGATACAGGGGGGTGGTCGCCCGGAAGGCGCTGGGTTTGCCAGGTCATATGCCGTCCGAAAGTAAGGGCAGGCGGCGCAGGCGCAACCCCGTCGCGGAAAACAACGCATTGGCAACCGCCGGAGGGGCCACCACCGCGCCCAGTTCGCCGGGATCGGCAGGCGGGGCTTCGCTGGCGATGAATTCAATTCGCATATCCGGGCAATCGGCCAGCACGGGCAGTCCCAGCGCTTCGTAATCGACCACTTCGGGCACACCGCCGCGCAGTTTGACCGGGTTGCCCAGCGCCGTGGCGATCCCGAACACCAGCCCGCCTTCAATCTGCTGGAGCGCGATGTCGTGATTGATGATCCGGCCAATATCCACCGCCGCCGACAGGCGCGTAACGCGCACCCCGCCTTCGCCTTGCCGCGCAGTGGCCACGCAGGCGATGCGCGCTGCCCCCGGCCCTTCGCCAATCCGTGCGCAGGCAATGCCCTGCCCGCTTTGGTTGGCCCCGCCATCCCATCCCGCCAGCTGCGCTGCGCGTTGCAAACACGCCGCCAGCCGCACATCGCCGCCCAGCATCGCCATCCTGAACGACAGCGGTTCACGCCCGTATTTCGCGGCGATTTCGTCGATGAAGCACTCAATCGCGAAGGTCGTCGGCCCATGGGCATTGCCGCGCACCCGCCCGACCGGCAGGCCGATGTCAACCGGGATATGCTCCACCAGCAGCGCAGGCAGCTGATAGGGCGGCACCGCACCTTCGCACGCCATCGCATCAGCCTGCCCGGAAGTTTCGCGGATCGCGGCCATGCTGGTGAGGTTGCCGAACAAACGCTTGCCAAATTCGCGCGCGGCGGACGGCGTCGCGATGCGTAGCCGCAGCGCATCAATCGCGCCGGGATCGGCCTGGGAAAGCTGCGCCCCGATCAGCAGCCATGCGGGCGCACGCGGGCGGCTGCGGATCATCTCGTCACGGCGGGGCCAGGTGAGTTGGACAGCGCGCGGCGCTTCCTTGGCAAGCTCGCGCGCGATCAGGGCGATTTCGATGGCGTGGTCATGTTCCAGCCGCGCATCGAAACTGCCGCCTGCGGGCATCGGGTATAGCGCCACGTCCTCAGTAGCGATGCCGATCGCGCGGGCGGCGGCAATGCGCGCCTGTTCGGGGGCCTGACTGGCGATCCACAGATCGAGCCGCCCGTCGGCATAGCGCGCGGTGGCGGTCGCGGTTTCGAGCGGGGCGGCATAGCCCGGCTCGACCTCGTAACGGCGCGCCATGTCCACGCGCTTCAGCGCCGCGCCGCCAAACCCGGTTTCGGCAATCGGAAAGGCTTCCCCGCCATCAAGCATGGTATCAAGACGGGCGGCGATTTCATTGCTGTTGACCGGTGAGGTCACTGCGAATCTGGGCTTCATCGCATTAAGCGCCTGATCCGCGCTCCACCATGTGTCGGCCGCAACCGCAAGCCAGCGTTTGGACTGGATGATCCCGGCCAACCCCTTGATCCCGGCAGCGGCATCGCGATTGAACCCGGTCAGTTCCGATCCATCGGCAGGCCCGTGGCGGATCGAGGCATAGACCATCCCCGGCAGCCGCACATCGCCGGCAAAGCGATACGACCCATCAACCTTGGACGGCAGATCAAGTCGGGGAAAGGCGGGGGCCGCGTCGGATTCGGCAGATAGCGGGGCTTCGCGCAAAGGTTCGGGGCGCAGCGGCGCGGGGTCGGGCGGAGTCCACGCGGCGGCGGCTTCGGCCAACTCGCCAAAGGTGGCGCGCCGTTCGCTATGCGAGACAAAGCCCTCTGCGACCTCGCATTCTTCCCAAGCTACGCCCCAGCGCGAGGCGGCCTCCTGCGCCAGCATCGCGCGGGCAGCGGCGGCAGCTTCGCGGCAGGGTAGTTCATAGGCTTCGATCGCGGTGCCAGCGGCGGTAGCGTTGAACCGCTGCGCCCCGGCAAATCGCTGCGCCATCAGGGCATCGGTGCTGGCAGACAGCCCGGCGGCAACGGGATCCCACAACGCGATCCATTTCTGCGCCAGCGGCACATTGGCATAGGCACCCGAAACCGGCGCAGGCTCCACGGCAATCTGCCGCCAGTCCGCGCCCAATTCATGCGCCACGATCTGCGGTAGCAGGGTGGTGATGCCCTGCCCCATTTCCAGCTGCGGCACCGCCACGGTGACTACGCCATCATTGGCGATCTTGAGCCATGCGCCGAACACCTGCTCGCCCTTCGCCGCCACCAGCGGGCTGGCATAGCTGCGCGGCATCAGCCACCATGCGATCAGCAGGCCGCCCCCCGCTGCTGCCCCTGCCAGCACACCCCGCCGCGAGACCTGCATCGCCTAGACCGCCCCTGTATCAAGCCAGCGCGCAAGACGCTGCGCAATCGCTGCAAATGGCGCGCCGACCTCGTCATCGCGGGCTGCCGGCGGCTCACCCGTGTCGCCCGCAATCCGCGTCGCCAATGTCAACGGCACCCGGCCCAGGAACGGGATTTCCAGTGCAGCGGCGAATTTCTCAACCCCGCCCTGCCCGAACGGATCGCTGATCTCGCCGCAATGCGGGCAGGCATAGCCCGCCATGTTTTCAACCAGCCCGATGATCGGCACATCGCCCTGTTCGAACAATTGCCCGGCACGCGCAGCGTCGATCAGCGCGAGATCCTGCGGAGTTGAAACGAGGATCGCGCCATCGGGTCGGTGGGCGGACAGCATCGACAATTGCACATCGCCGGTGCCCGGCGGCAGATCGACCAGCAGCAAATCGGTATCGCCCCATTCGGCATCGACCAGTTGCGCCAGCGCCTTTCCGGTCATCGGCCCGCGCCAAGCCAGTGCCTTTCCAGGCGCGACCAGGTGGCCCATCGATAGCACCTTGACCCCGTGGCGGCTGGCAATCGGCACCAGCTTGTCGCCTTCGACCGCAGGCTTGATCCCCTCGGTTCCCAGCAATTTGGGCTGCGAGGGGCCGTAAATGTCGCCGTCAATCACGCCCACCTTGCGCCCCATCCGCGCCAGCGCAACCGCAAGATTGGTGGTCAACGTCGATTTGCCGACCCCGCCCTTGCCCGACCCCACCGCGATCAAGCGGCGGCGGCGGCGTTCCCCCGTCAGCGCGATGCGCACGACGTCGACTTCAGCCAGCGGGGTTAGCGCGGCGGTGATCGCGCTTTCCAGTTCGGCGCGGGCGCTATCGGACAGGTCACCTGCCTCAGCCACAACCACCGCGCGGCGCGAAATGATCCGGGCCGATTGCAAACGCTGGTTGATTTCAGGCGGCAAAGCGGCGCGGATCAGCGCTTCTTCAGCTGTCGGTTCGCGGGATGGTTCGGGTGGTTTGCTCATCGCGGAACGCCTCTACCATCAAATTCACGCTGCCAACCCCTGTTTTTCGCCGCAGAGCGTGCCTATAACGGCATTATGCAAAGATTGGTCGGTTGGAGAGAACGTCTTGGTGTGGCCGCACGCGGCCTTGCCATGGCTGGCAAAAATAATCCGTGGGGCGGATCGGGCAAGGGCGATGAGCCCGGCAGCGATGGCGGCAGCGGTGCAGGCGGCAGCGGCGGGCCGGATGGCCCGCGCAATCCGTGGCTGCCCGGCGGGGGTGAACCTGGCAAGCGGCGCTCGGCCAGTATCGAAGATATCTTCAAGGGTCGCGGCCCCGAAGGCCCGCGCCGCGCGGGTGGTGGCCCCGGCGGCCCCGCTTTCCGCCTGCCAGAACGGCCCGGCGGCAAAAGCTGGCTTCCGGTCATTATCGGCTCAGTTGCATTGATCTGGGTCGCCGCAAGCAGCGTCCATTTCGTCCAGCCGGGCGAACAGGCGGTGGTCACATGGCTCGGCGGGAAATATTCGGACACGCTTGATTCGGGCACCAATTTCACCGCGCCCTGGCCGATCAACATGGTCGAAAAGGAAAACGTCACGCAGATCCGGTCGGAGGAAATTCCCGGCACCAACACCGAAAAACTGATCCTGACCGGGGATCAGAACCTGGTCGATCTGTCTTACGTGGTGCGCTGGAACATCTCTAACCTGACGCTTTACAAATATCAGCTGGCCGATCCGCGCAACGCGCTGCTTGAAATCGGCGAAGCCGCCATGCGCGCGGCAGTGGCGCGCAAGAAACTCGACGAGGTTCTGACCGGTGAAGGCCGCGCGGAAATCGAACAGGCGGTGCGCGAACGGATGCAGGCGCGGCTTGATGCCTATCGTTCGGGGATCACCGTGCAGGGCGTTGAAATCAACAAGACCGACCCGCCAAGCCGGGTTGAAGAAGCGTTCAAGGACGTGTCTTCGGCGCAGCAGGATGCCGATGCGGCGGTCAACCGCGCGCAGGCGATCGCCCAGCAAGTGCTGGCGCGGGCACAGGGTGATGCGAGCGAATTCAACAATATCTATGCGGAATATCGCCTCGCCCCCGAAGTGACGCGCCGCCGCCTGTATTACGAGACCATGGAATCGGTGCTGTCCAAGACCGACAAAACCATCGTCGAATCCGGCAATGTAACGCCCTATCTGCCGCTGCCCGAATTGCAGCGCCGGGCGCAGACCGCAGCCCAGCCGCCGCGGCCGCAAGGGGAATAACGCCATGAATGCTGTGTTTCAGAACTACAAAGCGATCCTGATCGCCGCCATCGTCATTCTGGTGGCGTTGCTGTCCAGCGTGGTGATCGTGCCCGAAACCCATCAGGCGGTGGTGATCCGCACCGGTCAGCCCGACCGGGTGTTCAACCAGTTCCGGCCCGAATTGCCCTACGGCCAGACCGGTGCGGGCATCAACTGGCGCATCCCGTTTGTCGAAGCGGTGCAGATGGTTGACCGCCGGGTGCTCGATCTCGACATGACCCGGCAACAGGTGCTCTCCAACGATCAGCAGCGCCTGCAGGTCGATGCCTATGCCCGCTATCGCATCATCGATCCGGTGCGGATGGTGGAGCGTGCCGGGACGGAAGAACAGCTCGAATCGCAATTGTTGCCGATCCTCACTTCGGTGCTGCGGCAGGAACTGGGGCGGCGGCCGTTTTCGGCGCTGATCAATGCCGAGCGCGGCACCGCGATGGCCAACATCACCCGCACGCTGGATACGCAGGCGCGCAATTACGGCGCGCAGGTGCTCGACGTGCGGATCAAGGCGGCAGACCTTCCCGAAGGTCGCCCGCTTGATGCCGCCTTCACCCGGATGGAAACCGATCGGCAGGAAGAAGCCGCCACCATCCGCGCTGCCGGGCAACGCGATGCGCAAATCACTCAGGCCGAAGCCCAGGCGCAGGCCGCGCGCATCTATGCCGATGCTTATGGAAAAGACCCGGAATTCTACGATTTCTATCGCGCCATGCAAAGCTATCGCCAGACCTTTC
Organism: Porphyrobacter sp. MBR-49; assembly: GCF_053628655.1. NCBI lineage: Bacteria > Pseudomonadati > Pseudomonadota > Alphaproteobacteria > Sphingomonadales > Erythrobacteraceae > Porphyrobacter > Porphyrobacter sp. MBR-49. Next base: position 28,764 of record NZ_JBRJGU010000007.1, on the reverse strand, counting down.
TGGCCGGGGAAGGCAACAGCGCGATGGTGCTTTCGGACGACAGCGAATATTTCCGCCAGTTCAGGGGGAAACGCTAACGCGTTCGACCAGGGGATGATCCTGAGCGCCGAATGTAATGTTGCGTTCAATCAGCGTTCAGGCCCGAAAGGTGCATTTGGGGCAATCCAGCCATCTGTTCGGCTGGCCCCGTTGACAGTGTAAGGAACGTAGCGACCCCCGCGCGTTCCTGCTTGATGATAAGGACCAAGAGGACGTGAAGAACGTGCGCTATGTATACGGACTGTCGAGCGCGCTGCTGGTCGGCGGCGCTGCCATTTCGCTGATCACCGGAACGCCGCTGGGCGCGCAGGTGGCGCAGAATGATGATGCGGTGATGGACCGGGTGGTGCCGATTGAAGGTGCCCCTGTCAGCTTTGCCGATCTCACCGCGCAATTACAGCCTGCGGTGGTCAATATTGCCACGCGCCAGCGGATCGAGGTTGCCAATAACCCATTCGCTGGGACACCCTTTGCCGACCTGTTCAGCCGCCGTCAGGGCGGCGGCGGTCAGCCGCAAACGCGTGAGGCGCAGTCGCTGGGGTCGGGCTTCATTATTTCGGCCGATGGCTTTGTGGTGACCAATAATCACGTGGTCTCCCCCGATAGCCGCGCCAAGCTGGAATCGATCACCGTTACCTTGCCCGATGGCACCGAATACGAAGCCGAACTGGTCGGCGCTGATGCCGCATCCGATCTCGCGGTGCTCAAGATCAAGGCCAACCGATCCTTCCCGTTCGTGACCTTCGGCGATTCGAGCGCGGCGCGCGTGGGTGATTGGGTCGTGGCAATCGGCAATCCGTTCGGCCTTGGCGGCACGGTGACCAGCGGGATCATTTCCGCAGTCTATCGCAACACCGGCCAGGGCGGCGCTTATGACCGCTATCTCCAGACCGATGCCAGCATCAACCGCGGCAATTCGGGCGGGCCGCTGTTCGACATGCGCGGCAATGTGATCGGCATCAATAATGCAATCTTCTCGCCTTCGGGTGGCAGCGTCGGCATCGGCTTTGCGATCCCCGCTGAAATCGCCGCGCCGATCGTCGAGCAACTGCGCGACGGGCGCGAAATTCAGCGCGGTTATCTCGGCGTCGGCCTCCAGCCGATTGATGAAGACTTCGCCGAATCGCTCGGTCTGCCCAAACGGCGCGGCGAATTGGTGCAGACCGTGCAGGATGATAGCCCGGCAGCACGCGCGGGTTTGAAGCCCGGCGACATCGTCACCAAGGTCGACGGCAAAGACGTGACTGGGGAACAGACGGTATCCTTCCTGGTCGCCAATATGGAACCCGGCGCGCAGGTGCCGGTCGAATTGCTGCGCGATGGCAAACGCCTCGCACTCAACGTCACGCTCGGAAAACGCCCAAGTGAAGCGGAATTGCAGCAGCAGACTCAGACTTTCGATCCCGATTCCGAAGAGCCGATGGCACCGGGCGCCTCGAACGAGACGATCGAACAGAAGTTGGGTTTGCAGGTGATTCCGATGACCGCAGCGATTGCCCGCTCGCTTGGCGTGCCGGCTGAAACGCAGGGCGTGGTGATCGCAGCGGTTGATCCCAATGCCGACGCGGCGCGCAAGGGTCTGCGGCGCGGAGACATCGTCCTGTCGGCCAATTATCAGGCGGTTGCCTCAGTCGAAGCGCTGGCGGAGCAGGTCAAGGCTGCCGCGACCGAGGGGCGCGAGGCGATCCTGCTACGCGTCCAGCGCCGCACGCAGCCTCCGGCGTTCTTCCCGATCCGACTGCGCTGATCGGTTGATATCGCAAAACAGAAAGGGCGCCGGGAGCAATTCCGGCGCCCTTTTTTATCATAACTCAGGCGGTGGACGGCGCGGGGCTGACGGGCGTGGGATTTCGCCGCCGGTGGCTTCTTCAAGGAAATCCTGGCTGGCCGCAGGGGGTGCAGCAGGCCCGCGCTCACCTTCGATCCCGAATGGGCTGGGCGCAGGTTCACGCCGCCCCGGCTCGACCAGATTGCCCTGTTCGTCGATGTAGTAATAATCGTCAGGCTCGCCAAACAACGCCTCTTCATCGGGTTCGAGCTGCCATTCGGGCAGTTCGAGCGTGATGTCGAACTCCTCAACCGGGCGATCCTTGACGGCATAGCGCATATAGGCGGCGAACGCCTGCGCGGGGGCGCGCCCACCCTGCAGGCCCGCCACCGGCTTGGCATCATCGCGGCCCATCCATACGCCAGTGGTGATTCCGCTGGAAAAACCGATGAACCAGCCATCCTTGTTCGATGAAGTGGTGCCGGTCTTGCCCGCCACTGGCCGCCCGATCTGCGCCGCACGGCCAGTGCCGGTCTGCACTGCGGCTTGCAGCAGATCGGTCGCCCCGGCGACCACGTAATCGGGCACCTGCTGCACCTTGCGCGGTTCGTCGCGGCGATAGAGCACATCGCCGCTCGCGCCTGTGACCTTGGTGATGCCATAGGGCTGCACCGCGACGCCCTTGGCAGAGATCCCGGCAAAGGCCTGCGTCATTTCGATCACGCGCACTTCGGATGAACCGAGCACCATCGAGGGGTAAGTCGCCACATCCGAGCTGATCCCGAACCGCCGCGCCATCGACGCAACCGTGCCAAAACCGACTTCGTTGCCCAACTGGGCTGCGACCGTGTTGATCGAAAAGGCGAACGCGGTGCGCAGATCGGTTTCGCCGACATTGCGCCCGTTCGAATTGCGCGGGCTCCACCCGTCAATAGTCACCGGCGTATCGACCACTTTATCTTCCGGCGTGTAGCCCGCTTCCAGTGCGGCGAGATAGACGAACAGCTTCCACGCCGACCCGGGCTGGCGCATCGCGGTGGTAGCACGGTTGAAATTGCTGGCGACGTAATCTGTGCCGCCGACCAGCGCGAGGATCGCTCCGTCGCGGTCAAGGCTGACCAATGCGCCTTGCGCGCCGCTGGGTGTGTTGGCCTCGATCGCGGCGGTCGCGGCGCGCTGCATTCCGATGTCGAGCGTGGTCCACACCTCAATCGGTTCGTAGGTTTCGGGCAGGATGATATCGAGCTGCGGCAGCACCCAATCGGTGAAATAGCGCACCGAATTCTGCCCCGCCTGCTGTTTCAACTGCACCGCGCTGACATCGACCCTGGCCTGATCGGGGGTGATATAGCCCTGTTCGCGCATTAGCCGAAGCACCACCTGGGCACGGTCAACCGCGGCCTGCACATCGGCGGTGGGGGAATAATGGCTCGGCGCTTTGACCAATCCGGCGATTATTGCGGCTTCGGCAACGCTCAGTTCGGTGGCCGGGTGGCTGAAGAACTTGCGGCTGGCGCTGTCGATCCCATAGGCCCCGCCGCCGAAATAGACTTTGTTGAGATAGAGTTCGAGAATCTGCTGCTTGGAGAATTTCCATTCGAGCGCCATCGCCAGCACCGCTTCGCGCGCCTTGCGGTCGAATGACCGGTTGTTGTTGAGGAACAGGTTGCGCGCCAGCTGCTGCGAGATTGTCGAGGTGCCGCCGATCCGGTCATCCCCGGTCATCCCTTCGATAATCGCGCCGGTCAGGCGCACCGGGTCAACCCCGAGATGCGAATGGAACCGCTTGTCCTCGACCGCGATCATCGCGTTGGTCATGTTTTCGGGAATCTCATTATAATCGAGCCATTCGCCAAAGCTTGGCCCAAGTTCGACCAGTTCGCGCCCGTCGCGCGCGCGCACGACAATGGTCTGCCCCGGCTGGGTTGCCTTGAGCGCGGCGTAGCTGGGCAGCGATTGCGCCGCGAACCCGACCGCAAAGGCGAGAAATACCAACCCCAGCAGCGCCAACGCGCCGCCCCACAACATCCCGCGTTTGAACCAGCGGCGCAGACGCGAAGGCGGCGCATTGTCCGGCTTGCGTGCTGCCGCGGGTGCCGACCGCTGCGCCGCCGCCCGGCGCTTTCCGCGCGCGCCCCTGTCCTGCAATCGCTCACCCCTTTTTGACATGGCCTGTGCCCATTTGATGCCCACCGGTCAGGGGCGGAAACGCGCGCCATGCATAGGCGAGTTGTAACCGGGGGTGAACCTGCGTCTGCAAAACTCTCCCCGGTTGGCCGCGCGGCCTCATTCCTCTGCCGGGGTAAAAATCAGCGCGGCGGAGTTGATGCAATACCGCAGCCCCCCCTGTTCGGGCGGGCCATCGGGAAAGACATGGCCGAGATGCCCGCCGCACTTGCCGCAGCGTACTTCGGTGCGGATCATGCCGTGGGCGGTGTCGCGGTGTTCCTCGACCACCTCGCCATCGGCGGGCTGAGTAAAGGCGGGCCAGCCGCAGCCGGAATTGTATTTGGCGGTGCTGTAGAACAGCTGCGTGCCGCAGGCGGCGCAATGATATTCGCCTTCATCGTAAAACTTGTCATATTCGCCGGTGAAGGCGCGTTCGGTGGCCGCTTCGCGCAGCACATGATACTGCATCGGCGAAAGGCGTTCGCGCCATTCGGCATCGGTCAGGCTACGGGGATCGTCAGTCATAGCGGCACCTCTTGATAGCTCACCCGTCCAGCAGCGCATAATGCGGCGGCGGTTTGATCGCGTCCATCCGCTCGGTCAGTAGCGGGCGGAAGCTCGGGCGGCTTTTGAACACCGCATACCAGCCGCGCGATTGTTCGTGGCCCGTCCAGTCGATCCCGCCGAGATAATCCGCGACCGAAATCTGCGCGGCAGCGGCCAGATCCGCGAGGCTCATGGTCGAACCCGCTACCCACGGGCGGTTGTCGATCAGCCAGTCGAGGTAATCCAGGTGCCCGTGGGCCAGCTTCATCGCATTGCGCAACGCACCGCTATCGGGCGGCTGGCGCAAGATGCGCTTCCTCATCCGTTCTGACAGCAGCGGCGCGGTGACATCGGCGTAGAAATTCTCGTCAAACAGCGCCACCAAACGGCGGATTTCGGCGCGCTGCGTGGCCGAGCCGTTGATCATCGGGCTGCGTTCGACCACCTCTTCGAAATATTCGGCAATCGCCCTGCTATCGGGAATGATGATGTTCTTGTCCCGATTGACGATCACCGGCGTGCGTCCAGCGGGGTTCAAGTTGAAGAACATGTCCGATGCCGCCCAGGGATCTTCGCGCACCAGATCATAGGCGACGTTCTTTTCGCCCAGCAGCAGACGGATCTTGCGGCTGAAAGGGCACAGCGGGAATTGATAAAGGAGCCACATGGTGCCGCGTTCCTTGCCGCAATTTTTAACGCAAATCCATGCCCTGCACCCGGTAACCGGGGAGTAATCAGACGCCAGAGGATTCCAGCATCAGCAGGCAGGTCGGCATGATCTTGTGCACCTCATCATTGGTGATCAGCGCCTGCGCCTCGTCCTTGGCAAGCTGGGTGATCCCGGCGCGATCCAGCCCGCTGGCATCCATCAGCTGCGCCATTGTCAGCACGAAGAATTCGCGGCCCCGCGTGCTCAGATCAGGCCATTGCTGCGCCGCCACATCGCTGTTCGCCTGCCCGTTCGCCACCACCGCAAACGCCGCTGCACAGCGCAACAGCGCGCGGTTTTCCTGAGAAAGGACGGGAGACTGGGCGGGGGCAGCCTGCAGCATGAGCGCAGCGGCGAGAAGCGAAGTGAGCATAGGCCACCCTATGCACCGCGATATGAACCTGATGCTACCGAAATCCGCATTGCTGCAAGCGTAAATCCGTCCTAATCCGCAACTTGTCTTATAAGAGGAGACTCCAAAATATGTTCAGTCACATAATGGTTGGCACCAACGATTTTGACCGTGCCAAGGCGTTTTATGATGCCGTGCTGGCCACGCTCGGCGCAGGGCCGGGAATGGTCAACGTCGCCGCCACCGGGCACAAGCGCGCGTTCTGGATGCACAATGGCGGGATGTTCTCGATCAGCCAGCCGATCAACGATGCCCCTGCCTGCGTCGCCAACGGCTCGACCATCGGCTTCGCCTGCGACAGTCTGGAGCAGGTAAAGGCCTTCCACGATGCCGCCGTTGCAGCGGGCGGCACGTCGATCGAAGACCCGCCGGGCCCGCGAGTCGGCGCGATGGGGACGATGAACCTCGGCTATGTGCTCGATCTTGATGGTCACAAGCTGTGTATGTTGCACCGCGCGTGATGATCTTACCGGCTTAATTCAAACACCGCGAATTCGGCGCGCCAGTTCGCTGCTGGCGCGCCGATTTCGCTTTCATTGGCAAAGAACCACGCACGTTCGATCCTCGCGCCTTTTTCCCGCGCCAGATCGCGGAAATCCTCCACCGTCACATGGTGGATGTTCTGCGTCTCGTACCAACTGACCGGCAAGGCGCGCGTGACCGGCATCCGCCCGCCGAACATCAGTGCCGCGCGGGTGCGCCAGTGGGCAAAGTTGGGGAAGGAAACAAACGCCCGCCGCCCGACGCGCAGCAGCTCATCGAGGATCAGATCGGGCCGGGTCGCGGTTTGCAACGTCTGGCTGAGGATCGCGTAGTCAAACGCCTTGTCGGGATATTCGGCCAGATCGACATTGGCATCGCCCTGCACCACCGATAGCCCGCGCGCAACGCAGCGTTCCACCAGCGCGCCGTCCAGCTCCATCCCGCGCGCATCGCATCCGCTGACGCTTTGGAGTTCCGCCATCAACGCGCCGTCGCCGCAGCCGATATCGAGCACCCGGCTGCCGGGTGCGACATGGGCGGCGATAGCGGCCAGATCGGGTCGGAGCGTCATTCGATGAACCCCTTAACCACCCGATCACACTGATCGTGGGGGAGCAGGAAACTGTCATGCCCATGGGCTGCGCTGAGTTCGACAAAGCTGACCTTCGCGCCCGCGGCGTTGAGCGCGTGGACGATGTGGCGGCTTTCCGCAGTGGGATACAGCCAGTCGGTATCAAAGCTGATCAGGCAGAAGCGCGCCTGCGTCCCGGCAAAGGCGTTGGCGAGCTTGCCGCCATGTTCCTCGGCCAGATCGAAATAATCCATCGCGCGGGTGATGTAGAGATAGGAATTGGCATCGAAGCGCCGCGTAAACCCGCTGCCCTGATAGCGCAGATAGCTTTCCACCTGGAATTCGGCATCAAAGCCGAAACCCTTGGCCTCACGATCCTGCAAGCGTCGCCCGAACTTTTCGGTCAGCCCAGCCTCGGACAGGTAGGTGATATGCGCCGCCATCCGGGCGACGGCGAGGCCATTATCGGGCCGCGCCTCGCTGGCGTAGTAATCGCCGCCCGCCCACGCCGGATCGGCCATGATCGCCTGACGCCCAACCTCGTGAAACGCGATATTCTGTGCCGAATGGCGCGCGGTTGACGCCAGCACCAGCACCCGCGCGGCGCGTTCGGGCCAGTTGGCGGCGAGGCTCAATGCCTGCATCCCGCCCATCGATCCGCCCACCACGGCGTGGAGTTGCGCGATCCCCAGCCCATCAAGCAGCGCCACCAGCCCGCGCACCATGTCGCGGATGGTGATGACGGGGAAGCGCATCGCATAGGGCTGCCCATCGGGCGCGATGCTGGAGGGGCCAGTTGATCCCATGCAGGAACCGATCACATTGGCGCAGATCACGAAATGGCGGTTGGTATCGATCGGCTTGCCGGGGCCGACCATGCGTTCCCACCACCCCGGCTTGCCGGTGATCGGGTGTGCGCTGGCAAGATATTGATCCCCGGTCAGCGCATGGCACACCAGCACCGCATTCGACGCATCGGGCGCAAGCGCGCCATAGGTCTGATAGGCAATCTGCGCGCCGTCGAGCGCCTGCCCGCTATCGAGCGGCAGGGGCTGGGGGATCTGAAATACAAGCGAAGGGTTCAACACGTGGCACTTAACCGAACAAGGGGCAGTGCTTCGACAAGCTCAGCACGAGCGGATTAATTTTGAGGTTAGCCCCATAACCGCTCACCCTGAGCTTGTCGAAGGGCTGTTTTTCTTTAATCGGGCTTGCGATGACAACCAAACCTCAGCCCAAACTCTGGATCGCCCAGATCCACGCCTATCAACCGGGCGCATCGCGCTCGGCCAGCGGCACGCCGCTGGTCAAGCTGTCCGCCAATGAAAACCCGCTCGGCTCCAGCCCGGCGGCGCTGGCGGCGCTGGCAATGCCGCATATCGCCGCCGATTATCCTGATCCCGATGCGCGGGCGCTGCGCGAAACCATCGCGGCGTTGCACGGGCTTGATGCCGACCGGATCGTGTGTGGTGCGGGTTCGGGCGAATTGCTGCAATGCGCGGTGCAGGCCGTGGCCGGGCCGGGGGATGAGGTGGTGTTTTCGCGCTATTCCTTTTCGCTTTACCCACTGCTGGCGCACCGGGTCGGCGCGGTTCCGGTGTTTGCGGATGATGCAGCCTATGCCGCGTCGGTCGACAAGCTGATCGCCGCCGTCACGCCGAACACCAAGGTCGTGCTGCTCGACAACCCCAACAACCCGGTTGGCACCTTCCTGCCGCCTGCCGAAGTGGCGCGGCTGCACGCGGGCCTGCCGCCGCAGGTGCTGTTGGTGGTGGATGAAGCATACGCCGAATATGTCGACCCCGCGCATCAGCACGCGGCATTTGATCTGGCGGCAGCGCATGACAACGTGCTGGTCACGCGGACATTTTCCAAGGCTTACGGACTTGCATCGGAACGCGTGGGCTGGGCGACCGGCGCGCCGGAGCTGATCTACCTCATCAACCGGCTGCGCGGGGCGTTCAATGTTTCCACCAGCGGGCAGAAGGCAGCGATTGCGGCGCTCGGCGATCAGGGTTTCGTCGCCGCCAGCCGCGCCCACAACGCGGCGGAACGCGCGCGGTTTTGCGATGCTATCGCCGCGCTGGGCAATCACGGCCTGACCGCCTCCCCCAGCGAGGCCAATTTCGTGCTGGTGCATTTCGGCGGCGGTGTGACCGCCGCAGCCGCACTCACTGCGCTGGCCGACGCGGGATATGCGGTGCGGCATTTGCCCGGACAGGGCCTGCCAGACGCGCTGCGCATTACCATCGGCACGGCGGACGCCATGACCGGCGTGATCGCCGCCTTGCGCGCCCTGTGCGGAGAACCGGCGTGACGATCGAACGCGTCGCGATCATCGGGCTGGGGCTGCTCGGCGGTTCGATCGGGCTCGCCGTGCAGGCGCGCGGGCTGGACATTGCCACCACCGGCTGGGACCGCGACCCGCAGGTGCGCGCCAAGGCGGCGGAGCGCGGGCTGGTGGGCCGGGTATGCGATACCGCCGCTGAGGCCGTTGCCAGTGCCGATCTTGTCATCCTCTGCGTGCCCGTTGGCGCGATGGGCGATGCGGCGCGCGAACTTGCCCCCGGCCTTTCCCCCCACGCGATCATCAGCGATGTCGGCTCGTCCAAGGAAGCCGTGGCAGACGCGCTCTCCGCCGCATTGCCGGAGGCCTGCATCATCCCTGCCCACCCCGTCGCAGGCACCGAACAGAGCGGGCCGGAGGCGGGCTTTGCCACGCTGTTCGCGGGCCGTTGGTGCATCATCACCCCGCCCGATGGCGTCGACCCGGCGGCGCTGGCGGCGCTTTCGGACTTCTGGGCGGCGCTCGGCTCGAAGGTCGAACTGATGGACGCCGCGCACCATGATCTGGTGCTCGCCGTGACCAGCCACATCCCGCACCTGATCGCCTACACGATTGTCGGCACGGCGAGCGATCTGGAGGATGTCACCCAAAGCGAGGTGATCAAATATTCCGCCGGGGGCTTCCGCGACTTCACCCGCATCGCCGCGTCCGATCCGGTGATGTGGCGCGATGTATTCCTGACCAACAAAGGCGCGGTGCTGGAGATGCTGGGGCGCTTTTCCGAAGACCTCACCGCGCTGCAACGCGCGATCCGATCAGGCGACGGGGATACGCTGTTCGATCTGTTCACCCGCACCCGCGCGATCCGGCGGCAGGTGATCGAACAGGGGCAGGATGATGAGCGGCCCGATTTCGGACGTGGGCACGGGGAATAGGGGGCACGGGGAATAGGGGGCACGGGGAATAGACGCCCGCTCCCTCATTCCTGCGCCTCCTTCCGGCCCGCCTGTTGGAGACACATGTTACACTGTCCAGAAGCAGAAAAATCCGCCGCCCCGCGCCGGCCGCCACAGGGCGGTTTTGCGGGATGGCGAAGGCGGATTTCGGACGGTTCATGCAGGCCACGCTGACAGGTCGCGCCAGAGTAGGAAAGCAGGTCGGCTTGGCGAGCCTTCGCGATAAAAGCCGCCATTCGGGGAATGGCGCCGAACTAGACATCCGCGAAAGGAACTGACGACCCGACAGCTGCCCCATGCTGGATCAGATCGCCGAAAAGCGCTCGATATCCTTGATCCTGCCTGACACAACCAATTCGTCGTCGGGGAAGATGATCGTGTCGGGCACAGCATGAATAAACGCCTCACCCGCACGCTTCACGCCCACAACAGTGACATCATATTTCTTGCGACATGCGCTGGTCACCAGCGGCAGGCCGATTATCGGCTCGGGAGCGCGAAGGCGCGCAATCGCGAACTCATCGCCAAAGGCGATGAAATCCAGCAGCCGCTCGTTAAGCAGATGCGCGACCCGTTCGCCCATGCGCTGTTCGGGGAACACGACATGGGTCGCGCCGATGCGTTCGAGGATCCGCGCGTGCTTCGCATTGCTCGCCTTGGCCCAGATGTTGGTGAGGCCCAGATCGGCGAGCGCCAGCACCGTCAGCACGCTAGCTTCGATATCGCTGCCGATCGCGACCACCGCCGCCTCGAAATCAGCGACACCCAACTGCCGCAGCATATCACCATCGGTGCAATCGGCCTCGACCACCTTGGTGAGGTCTGCTGCATATTCCTGCACCAGGTGGGGATCGCTATCCACCCCCAGCACTTCGCTGCCCATGTTGGTGAGCGTCCGGGCAACCGCGCCGCCGAAGCGGCCAAGGCCCACGACCAGAACGGGTTTGCGCTTGTCAGCCGACAATGAGATTCTCCTTGGGATAGCGATAGGGCCGCGGCGGCCGTCCTACGGCAAGCGCGGTGGCGACGGTTATTGTTCCCACCCTGCCGATGAACATCAACAGCACGAGCACCACCTGCGCGGATGGCGGCAGATCGGCGGTAATGCCGGTAGACAGGCCGACGGTGGCAAAGGCGGAGATGCACTCGAACAGGATCGTGGGAAGGGGCAGCGTGGTGATCGCGGAGATGTAAGTGGCGGCGACGAAGATGATGCCGCCCGCCAGCGCGGTCACGGTGAGCGCCTGCCGCTCAATCTCGCTGCCGAAGCGGCGGTCGAACAATCCGGCATCGCGGCGGCCCAACACTTCGGACAGGACGATCGCGAACAGCACGATGAAGGTCGTTACCTTGATCCCGCCCGCTGTGCCCGCACTGCCGCCGCCAATGAACATGAGGAGGTAATTTACCATCAGCGTCTGATCGTGGAACGCGCCCACATCGACGCTGTTGAAGCCGGCGGTGCGCGGCATCACCGAATGGAACGCGGCATTGAGCAGCTTGCTTCCCACGCCCATCGGGCCAAGCGTTGCCGCATTGGTCCATTCCATCGCCAGGATTGCGACAAAGCCCAACGCCAGCAGAGCGGCTGTGCCGTAGACGGTAATCTTGGAATGAAGCGACCACCGCTTCCACGCGAACCGCTTGTCGCGCAAATCCTGCATCACCGGAAAGCCGAGCGCCATCAGGATCACAGCGAGCATGATTGGCACCAGGATCACCGGATCGGACTGATACCCCATCACGCTGTCGGCATGGGTAGAGAACCCAGCATTGTTGAAGGCGCTGACCGCATGGAACACCCCGTGCCATATCGCGCTGCCCACACTCATATCGTAACTTGCTGCCATGCGCAGCGCGAGGATTGTGGCCACCGCCGCCTCGACGATAATCGTGATGGTGAAAACCAGCTTCAGCACAGATAGCGCATCGCCGCGTTCAAGCCGTCCGCGCTCAACCTGCGTGGCCATGCGATCATGCAAGCCAAAGCCGCGACCGGCGATCAGGCCAAACAGGGTTGCCGCCGTCATGATCCCAAGTCCGCCTATCTGAAACATCAACAGGATCGCGGCTTGCCCAAAAGGTGACCAGTAGGTACCCGTATCGACCACCACCAGCCCGGTGACGGCGATCGCCGAAGTTGCTGTAAACAAGGCTGTCAGTAACGGCGCCCGGGTGCCGTCAGCGGTAGCAATCGGCAGGCTTAGCAGCACAGTTCCCACAGCTATTGCGAGCAGAAAAAGGCTCGGCACCAGCCGGATCGGATTGCGCATTAGCTTCATCAGGGTGAATTGCCGACGAATCGTTCGGTAGGCAACAGCTTGGTGGAATTACCAGTGTGAGTATGGCAGCAATCGACCCACTTCCGGTCATCAGCGCCGCTGCCGTTCTCTCCCGACAGCGGACATGGCAGATGGAAACCTCACCTGTTCAGCGCGTTGATCGCGTCATGCACCCGCGCCTCGACCTCATCGCGCGGCAGGCCCGCGGGGATCGTCTCGCCGACCTTGTAGGTGATCCGCCCCGGGCGCTTGACCACGTGGTGATAGGCCGCCCCGCTATCCACCGCGATCGGCACCACCGGCAGGCGCAGCAGTTTGTAAAGCCCGGCAAACCCCGCCTGCAACCCCGGCCGCGTGCCTTGCGCCACGCGCGTGCCTTCGGGGAAGATCACCAGCGGACGCCCTTCTGCCACGCGCTGCTTTGCCACGGCGAGCATTTCGCGCAAAGTCTTCGCCCCCTTGTCGCGCGCCACCGGGATCAACCCATAGGTCAGCGCCGAATAGCCCCAGCCCGGGATGCTGAACAATTCCTGCTTGGCGAACACCGCCGGGAAGGTGAACAGGCGCGGAGTATCAATCGCTTCGAAGAAACTCTCATGCTTGACCGCGATCAGCACCGGCATATCGGGGATTTCGCCGTCGATCACCACTTCGATGCCGAGCACGTGTTCCACACACCACAAATGCCAACCGCCCCACTTGGCCACCACCGGGCGCAGCCACGCCTTGCGCGCGACAATCGCGATCACCGATGCGCTCACCAGAAATACGCTGCCGCCATAAAACAGCACATAAAACGCCAGGCTGCGCAGCGCGGCGAGGAGGAAGATCATAACTCGGCAAGCCCCGCCGCCCGGCTGGCGATCAGTTTGTGATATTCCAGAAACAATGTGCCGAAATCCGGTTGCGAAGGCACGGCATCGCGAATCACGGTGACATGGTCGGGCAGCGTCCGTTCAACCTCACCCGCGGCGCGGCGCATATGCCAATCGGTCGTCACCAGCCTTATCGATGTGACTTCGTTCTGCGCCACCCACTTGGCAGTTTCCGCCGCATTGGAACGGGTATCCACCGCCGCAAAGCCCAGCGTGACGCAGCATTCCATCTGTTCCGGCGCAACCCCGAATTCGGCAGCGAATTCGCCGGGGCGCACTTCGGAATCGACCCCGCTGACCAGCATTTTGGCGGCCAACCCCTGATCCAGCACCTCCAGCCCGCGCGCGATCCGCCCGGCCCCGCCGGTCGGCACGATCACCGCGTCGGTTGTCACGTCGGATGCCTCCTCCGGAAGCGTCACGACGAACCACAGGAAGCCGATCACCCAGACCAGAAACACCAAAGAAACACCGCGCCGGATCATGCCTGCCCCTAGAGCATGTCCTTGAGGGCAAGCGCAATGGTGATCCGCGCTGTCAGCAACGCAATCAGCACCCCGGCAAGCGGAACGGCAGCGATCACCAGCCACTCAGCAAGGCCAAATCCAACGCCGCTGGTCAAACCGCTATCCAGCGCGGCGAATTGCTGTCCCAGCAGCAACACCGCGGCCACGCCCAGACCCGCGCCGACCACCGCTCCGAAAGCGGCTTCGCGCAGCACGGTGCGCAGGAACACGGCGGAAATCTGACGATCGGTCGCGCCGAGCAGGTGAATGATCTCAACCGTGTCGCGCGCGCCGGCAAAGGCATTGCGCGCCGCCAGCCATACCGCCGCCGCGGTCGCCAGCGCCACCAGCGCAATCAGCCCCAGCGCCAGCCATTGCAGCGCCGACAGCGCGCGATAGACCGGTTGCAGCCAGTCCGATTGGGCATCAACCCGCGCGCCGGGAACCGTTTGTTCAAGCGCCGCCGCGATCCGGGCGATATCATCAGGGGCAGCGCTGCGCGACAGCTCGACATCGATCAGCGCCGGGATCGGCACATCGCCGCTCGCCGCGCCTTCACCCAGCCAGGGTTCAAGCAGGGCGACCAATTCTGCCTCGGGCACCAGTCGCACCGCGCGCACCCCATCCATTGCGGTCAACACCCGCACCGCATCAGCGCCGCGCGCCGCGCGCAAATCGGGGTTGGGTTCGATCACCTGCACCGTCACCGCCGCCGACAGATCGGCGCTGGCGCTGGTCGCCAGGTTCTTTAACGCCAGCCCGCCCGCCGCCGCGATCACCACCAGCGCGATCAGGATCGCGATGACCCAAGGGATCGGCCCGGCAAAGCGGCTTGCAGGCAGCAGCCGCGCCGCTGCCCGGTTGCGCGCAGGGGTGGCCAGATCGGCGGCGCTATCGGTTTCGGGTGCATCCGACAGAGGCGGCGGCGGCGTGTTCATGCCCCACTCTCACCCGAGGCGGCTGGGCGAGGGGGATAACGCAGTGCGCCGGTCGGATCGGACAACTGCCCCTTGTTCAGCCGCATAATCAGCGAATCGGGCACTTTCTTGAGCAGGTGGACATCGTGGGTCGCCACCACCACGGTCGTCCCCACGCGGTTGTTCAAGGCTTCGAACAGGCGCAGCAGTTTCAGCGCCATTTCGGGATCGACGTTGCCGGTCGGCTCGTCCGCGATCAGCATTTGCGGGCGCGCGATCACGGCGCGGGCAATGGCCACGCGCTGCTGCTCCCCACCCGACAGCGTCGCCGGAATCGCATGGGCGCGGTGGGTGAGCCCGACCCAGTCGAGCATCTCCGCAACCGCCTTCACCACCCGCTTTTCATCCGCGCCTGCCAGCCGCAGCGGCAAAGCGACATTGTCAAAGGCGGTAAGGTGCGGCACCAGCCGGAAATTCTGGAACACCACCCCCAGCCGCCGCCGCAGATCGGGCAGGCGTTCGCGCGGCATGGTGATCAAATCCTGCCCGAACATCCGGATCGCCCCGCGCGATGGCCGCTGCGCGAGGTAAAGCAGTTTCAACAAACTGGTCTTGCCCGCCCCGCTCGCGCCGGTCAGAAAATAGAAGCTGCCGGGGTAAAGCGTGAAAGACAGGTTGCTCAGCACTTCGGGATCGGTGCCGTAACGCAGGCCGACATTGTCAAACTTCACGTGTCCGGCAAGGCGATCATTCATTGCGCGCACCTATCAGCGCGGCAAGGCCGGGGGAAGGCGAACATCGCACGCTCGTAACAAAGAGTGCCGAAAAATCGCTCACGATGTGGAAAAACCCGCTGAAATCGCCTGTGTGGGGGTGCTTGCCCTTGTGCGCGGATGAACGAAGGCTATTGCAATTCAAGAGATGATCATCGCCTGCCCAGCCTGCGGCACCCGCTACGCGGTGCCCGATGCTGCCATCGGCAGCGACGGGCGGACTGTGCGCTGCGCCAAGTGCAAGCATAGCTGGTTTCAGGACCCGCAGGTGCTCGATCTGGAAAACCCGGTTGACGCTGCGGCGGCACCGCCCCGCGCCGCTGCTGCCCCCACCCCGCCGCCCGCTACCCCTGCACCAGAACCAGCGATGCCGCAGCCCGCTCCTGAAGCGTCCGGCGAAGGCCCTTCGATCAACCATTGGCGCACATCGGATACCCCCGCATCTTCAGCGACCGATTATGACGAATCGTCGATTGCGGTGCGCGCCTTGCGACGCGGGCTTAGCCAGAACACGGCAGATGGCGATGAAAGCCGGGTAATCCCCCGCACCGATCCGCCCGCCGCGCCTGACGAACGTGAGGCCTATGCCGAACCGGATGCTGACCCCCCGTTTGCAGATGAGGAATTTGCAGATGAGGAATCGCGCTTCGGGTACCGCGCCCCCTTCATCCGGCGGCGCAACACGTTAAAATTGTGGACTTTTGCTGCGGCAATCTTTGCTGTGCTGGCAACCGGGACAATTGTTGCGGTCAATTACTACAGCCTGCCGGACTGGTTTCCCTTAAGCCAACCGACCTTCGGCATCGGCCAACCGGGGCTTGAACTCGATTTCCCACCCGCCGAACAGCGCCCCGAAACGCTGGAGAACGGCGAGACCATGTTCCGGGTGCGCGGCACCATAACCAACACCGCGCGCGAAACATTGACCGCGCCCAACCTGCTGGTGGTGTTCAGCGACGCGCGCGAACGCAAGGTCGGTGATTGGGTGGTGGTTCCGGCCAAACGCCAGCTGGCTCCAGGAGAAACCGTCACCGTGACCGAAGCGATCGCCAACATTCCTCCCGGCGCGGCGGTTGCCGATCTGGGTTGGGCGCCCAATTAAGCGGCTTGCGCGGTGCTAAACCCCTTGCTAGTGGGCCGCTCCTACCGCGGGGCCAGCACCTTGGCTGCCCCGACATACCCGAGTGCGGTCGTGGCGGAACTGGTAGACGCGCAACGTTGAGGTCGTTGTGGGCGAAAGCCCGTGGAAGTTCGAGTCTTCTCGACCGCACCAAACAGTAAGTCCTTGTTTTGCAAGGATTTTACTTCCCTAAAGCATCGCCAGAAAGCGCGCAGTTCTGCGCCTTTCTGCGCGTGGAAAGTGCCGAGTGTGTGCCAGAGACGGCGTTTGAGGCCCAAACGTAGGCGCAAATCTCAGCCCAATCTCTGCCCCTGAAAAACTGACCGCAAGTCACCGCAGAGTGCGTTGAGATCACTGGCACAAAGTGCGCTGAGACTCTTTGCTTGGCCATGGAGTCATCGAACGAGGGACGCGGAGCCGACGCCGCTCCGCGTCGAATATTTCAAGAGACCGGTGACCTCAGATGGCGAACCCAAGCATCCGCTTCTGATCTGTCCAGCACTGCGGCAGGTCCGCCTCAAGCAGCATCCTGCGATCGAGCCGCGCCGGCTGACGACCATCGATGATCGATTCCACGATGCGCGGGCTCAACCATGATATCCGGAACAGCTTGCCAAGCTGGGTGCGGCAGCGGCCCTCACGCTTACCAAGCTGATTGAGACTGAGCTCAGGAGAGGCCAGAACCAATTGCCGAACCTCCATCGCCTCCCCGCGCGGCAAGCAGGCAGCTGATTACGAGCACGCCAAGAGCTGTCGCTTGCGCGACCGGCCAGACAGGCGCTGGGGCGAGAAAATCGAGCCCGATCAGCACTTCGCGTGTGGCATCGCCTGCCATGATCGAAAGGATTGCAGAACTGAACGGGACAACACTCATCACCAGCAGCACAGCCAGCAGGCTTGTTCCGCTCGGGCCGAACGCGCTGCGCATGTAGACGAAGCTTTCGGTGCCGGTTCGATAAACCGGCAGCAGCAGCGCGAAAAACAGGATGCCAAGGCCGATGGCCGTGCCAAAGAACAGCGCGATAGCACCATCAACAAAGCCGACAAGCTGCCCGGTCGCTCCGCCGAACAAGAATCCCCACGTAGCGATCGAAAGCCCGCTTTTGACCGCCAGCATATCGCGGAACGACCAACTGCGTTCTTCTGGTAGCAGGGGAAGCGTTTCGGCAAGCGCAGCTTCGATATTGTTGGTGACCGCCATGCCCTAGAACGCCTGTGCAATAAGAACGACCGCGAAGGATCCGATGGTGATCGCTGCGAGCGCCATGGTGTCCGCCACAGGCAGGCGCCGATCGGCTCCTTCATCCTGCGCGAGGATCGCCAGACGCCGTTCAAGCTCGCCCTCGAATGCGGTGGGCCGCGGGCGGGTCAATGCGCTGCTCCTTGGAGAACATGCAGCCGCATGTGCGCAGCATCGCGAAAGCCCATGCTGCGGCAGAGCGGTCGCCCCGCCTCGGTGACTTGCAGCCAGAGCGGCAATGGCTGGGACGCGGCCTGCTGCGTTGCAGCGATTACCGCCCGCCGCATCGCCGCATCGCCCTGCAGGAAATAGAGCACGGTGATCGTCGCAAACTGCGCGTTGCGATGTTTGGAAAGCGCCGGAAGCCTTGCCGCAAGCGCCGCTGCGCCCGCCGGAATTGCCTGTGCCATGATTGTGCCCCCTTTTTTGCGGCTTAAGCTCGCGTGGAAACCGATGTCGTATCAAGGGCGGTCAGGCGCCCATGTTCCAGCCAGTTGGCAAGATCGGCGGGAACGCTAGCCTCGATGGCTGCGCGGTAATCGGCGAGGTCTTCATCGGTCAGAACACTGCGCCAACGGTCGTTTGTGCCCTTGTGGAGGAAGGCATCGGCCCCGCCCTTGAAGGCCTGTTCGGCCAGTCCCAGAAGCTTCGCCCCGTCGCGCTTCATGCTGGCAAACCCGGCTGCCTCGACCATTTCTGCTAACAGCGGCTCAGGTGTCGTGATGCCGCAGAAGTGCGCGATCCGGCGCATTTCGCCTTCGCGATCTGCCTTGAGGTCGTTGTAATGGACCAGCAGCACATTGGACCGCTCGCGTGCTTCCCAGAAACTGGTCTCGAGCTCCATGAATTCGGCGATCGTGAAATCGTCAAACGGCGCGTAGTCGGGATCTCGCAGCCAGCGCCGAAAGAATGCTCGCTGGTCTTCCAGCGCACGCGGATAAGTGGCCGCGATCAACGGGTCCGCCAGCCCATCCTGATCACGACCGGCGAGAAAATCGTCGCTCAAATTGATCGAATGATTATGAAACGACATTACCGCATCGCGCGGGTCGCGGGCGACGTTGATATAGAACACATCGTCATGCAGCGGCAGCGCGGTGAGCGGCGAATGAGACTTGAGCCCGCGCCGCCCTTCCGCAGCGGATAACGCGGCGGCGACTTCGGTCTGCGGGATGAACCGCGCATCGAGCCAAGGCTGCTCTTCCATGATCTGGCGCGGCTCGGCTGACTGCGCGAGCAGCATGCCGACAATGCGCTGCGTCCAGGTCGTCCCGGTCTTGGGCGGGGTGCAGACGATGATGTCACCGGCGTGCAGTTCGAAACTGTCCCAGATCCGGCTGTCGGTGTGCCAGGTGCGAATGACCTTTTCGGGCTTGCGGATCAGCATGGAGGGATCCCTTTCAAAGCGTCATGTGAAAGCCGCCATCAGCGGTCAGCGTGGTGCCAGTGATGAAGCTGGCTTCGTCGGAGGCGAGGAAGGCGATGGCGCGGGCGATCTCTGCCGGTTCACCGATGCGGCGCTGGTGGGTCTGCGCTTTCAGGCCTTCAAAGGCATCGGGGCCGAGATTGCCCTTGATCTGGTGATGCAATGGTGTGTCGGTGACACCGGGACACACCAGATTGACCCTGATCCCCTGCGCCGCCAACTCCGCCGAGGCGCTGGTGGTCAGCGCCAGTTGCCCCGCCTTGGAAGCGCAATAGGCCGCCGCGCCCGGTCGGCCGAGGAAGGTGTTGACCGAACCGACATTGATGATCGCCCCGCCATCGCCCGCCGCCACCATCGCGCGCGCCTGATGTTTCAGGCACAGGAAATTGCCTTTGAGGTTGGTGTTCAGCACGCTGTCCCAATAATCATCGGGCAATTCCACGATCGAATGGACCTGTGCGCCGATGCCTGCATTGTTGACCGCGATGTCGAGCCGGCCGTGGGTGTCGATCGCATGCGCGACCATCGCCTCGACTTCGCCCGCATCGCTGACATCCGTACGGATGAAACTGGCCGTGCCCCCGGCGCCCAAAATCTCCCCGGCAAGTGCGGCAATCATTTCCTCACGCCGCGCGGCGAGCACCACAATAGCGCCGCGCTGAGCAAGCAAACGCGCTGTTGCCTCGCCAATCCCGGTGCTCGCGCCGGTAACGATCGCGACCTTGTTGGCAAACGGCGTCACGCCGGTTCACCCATTGCCTTGGCGAGCGCGAAGGTATCGACGTGCTGTTGAAAGCCGGTGATCTTGCCGTGCTTCAAGGTCCACCAGTGGACGATCTGCGGCGCGATCTCGGCCCCGCTTGCCTTGACCCTGGCGCGGTATCGCCCCTGCATCACCACCGTGTCGTCATCTGCGACGACCTGCCCCACCTCGACCGCGAAACTGTGGTATTCTTCGGGAACGCGGGCGAACACGCCTGCGGCCACGGCCTGCGGCCCGACATAGGGATTGCCGTCAGCCCACTTATTGTTTTCCGCTTCGTGCCAGACGATATCGTCGGCCATTAGCGCCAGCACGGCATCCATGTCGCCCCGGTCGAACTCTGCATATAGCGCCATGATGATGTCGCGATTGCTCATTAGTCGCAGTCCTTGCTCAGAAAACCGAATATCCGCCGTCGACCGGCAGGGTGATGCCGGTCACGAAGTCCGCCACCGCGCTGGCGAGGAACACCGCTGCACCTGCACATTCTTCGGCCTCTCGCGACCGCCGCGCCCGTCTTTGCGAAACCCACCGAAATAGCGCGCCCGATCCCGCGATTGCCGCCGGTGATGACGGCGACCTTGCCGGTGAGGTCAAAGGCGGAAAGGCCGGTCAATTCGACACGTCCGCCGCGATGATCCAGCGGCCGTCCACGCGGCGCCAAAGGAGCGAGGCATAGCCGCCGAACAGCCGTTCGCCTGCCGCGTCGAAGACATCGTATTTCTGAATTTCCACAAAAGAATCGGGGCCAAGCCGTTCGATCTTCAGCACTTCTAGCGTGGCATCATGCGCAGCGCTGGAGGCAACACCAACCCAGAAGGCTTTGATGGCTTCGAGGTCCGAAAGCAGCGTTGCATTATCAGCCGAATACACCGAACCGGGGCCATAAAGCGCCATGATCCCCGACACATCGCCTGAGCGGATGCCTTTGATTATCACGCGGGTGCGGTTGTCGAGTATTGGCGTCAGATCGGCCTTGCCAGTATCGTCCTTGATCTCCACCCGGATCAATCGGACTTCGACACTATCGCTCAGGTTGACTGGAGAATGGGGGCTTCAGGGCCTTTCCACATGGTTAGGGGCAGCTCTAAGGAAGGCCCAGCGCGCGAATCGAAGATCACGTTTCCGTGGGCGTCGCGGTCAATCCATTCATCGGCCTGCATGATATGGAGAACGCTGGGCCAGCGATGGAAATGAAGCGGCTCGACCTCGCCGGGGCCAAGCGTGACCTCAAGCACACGGACGCGCTCATTCTCCAACAGGATCTTGTGATTGTCCGGCGCGGCAATGGTTGCCTCCAGCTCAATAGGCCAGGTCGCGGGGTCGCCGGTCACATAGTTGATTTGATCGTCCTCGACGACCTGTTGTTCGAGAGTGGTGCTGCTGTTGGCGGAAGCCGCAAGCGGCGCCAAGAAGAACGCGGCGGCAGACCAGAAAGGGAGCTTGGCCATATCAGCGCCCCCGTTGCGGCCGGTATCGTTGGGATTGATCGCCGCGACATAGGCGTGATGCAGATCGCTTGCGGGTGTTGCGGTGCTGGTCATCTTGAATGCCCCCTTGCCTGGGGGGTGAATGCCAGCGGGCGACCGGGTCGCATTATCGCCCTCCGGGGCCCACTCTATCCGCGCCCCCCTCGACTGCGGATTTCGACGGCAACACTTCTCCTGCGCCCTGAACAAGCCGTTTGGTGAGCGTCAGTGCAGGAGCCAGATTGACGTTTGCTTGTGGGCCAATGAATGCGGCTGAACGCTGCGTTCGGTCAACCGGGCAGACCGTCAAAAAAGCGTCAATTCGTGCGCGCTCAAGCGCAGCGGGGATCGCGGATCGTGCGGTTGAAGGGATCAATATCGATCCACAGGTTCATCAAGCCGAACATGTTGGCGGGGTGGATGCACTCCGAATAGATCTTCATGACGAGATTGCTATGCCTTATCCAGATCGCGGGGAAGGCAATCGAGCTATCAAATGGGTCGGGCATGGCGGCGTGCAGCCCATCGAGCATTGGGCAATAGGCCGCGCGGTCCGCTTGGTTGCCATTGAAGATCCCACGAGCGGCGAAGCCGAAATAGGCATCGCGTGCCGCGTCATCCATCGGCGGCATCCCGGGCGGACCAAGGGATTTTGACAGCAACCATCGCAATGATGAGGACGAACAAGCCGGGGCCAATCCCTCCGACCAGCGTGCAAACAAGAATGACAGGGAAGAAAAGTGCGACGGGAACCACGCCATCCCCAAAAATCTCTAGTCACCATCTAAGTGCGACCGCGGACAGGGTGAGAGAACCTGCAAATGCGTACCAGAGCCAAGAAGGAGGATTGCTACCAAGAAACTTGGCAGCCTTTGATTCTCCAGTATCTGACTGAGTCGTTGCCGACCTCGCCTCTCTATGCCACCGATAAGGACACGCCGATCCTTGGCAATGAAGTGTGGGGACACGCCTATTTCCTTGAGCACCAGAGCCGCCGGAGCAACCATCTGGAAGGATGGTGGCAGGTGGTGAATTGGGGCAAGGTCTAGCTTCGCTTCGCGGCGGCATCCGGGACGAAGTAAGCGGGTTTGACCAACGCACGTTCGCGCTTCATTGTCGGACGGACAACAAGGGATTGCGGTTGATGATGAAGACAACCTGCCTTGCCGGAGCGCTGGTGCTGCTGGCTGCCGATGGCGCGCTGGCGCAATCAACACCTGAGGAAGCGGCCACCTCTGTTGCCGCACCTAGCGGTCCGGAGCGGCGCTTTACCGCGCAGGACCTGTTCGACCTGTCGATGGCGAGCGATCCGCAGATCAGCCCGGATGGCAGTCGCATTGCCTATGTTCGGGTCAGCAACGACATCATGACCGACCGGGCGCGTCGCTCGATCTGGCTCGTCGACACCCGCACAAGCGAGCAGGTCCCGCTGGCGGGCGGATCGGGGGAGGCTGATGCCTTTGCGCCGCGCTGGTCGCCAGACGGCACGCGCCTCGCCTATGTCTCCACCGCAAGCGGGGATGCGCAGTTGTGGGTAAAGTGGCTGAAAGGCGGCGAGGAAGTGCGGCTCACGAGTTTGCCGAGCAGTCCCTCTGGCATTACGTGGTCGCCCGATGGCGCAGCAATAGCCTACACTATGCTGGTTGAAGGCGAAGGCTTGAAACTGGGCAAGGCCCCCGAAGGCAAGCCCGAGGGCGCCAAGTGGGCCGAGCCGCTCGAAACCTACGACCTGCTTGCCTACCGTGCGGACGGGGCGGGATATCTGAGGCCCGGTTTCGAGAAGGTCTTCATCATTCCTGCCACCGGCGGAGCGCCGCGCCAACTGACCTTTGGCGACTATCACGATGGCGGCATGCTGGCCTTTTCCAAGGACGGGCGCAGGCTCTATTTCAGCGCCAATCGCAAGCCCGATTGGCAGAACCAGCCGGTCGAGAGCGAGCTTTACGAGTTTGACATCGCCAGCGAGGCCATCACTGCGCTCACCAACCGAAATGGCCCCGATCACAGCCCCGCAGTCTCGCCAGATGGCAAGCTGATCGCATTTCTAGGCTTCGACGATGCGGGCCGCGCTTATGAGGATGACGATCTCTACATCATGGCCCCTGACGGTACGGGGATTCGCAATCTTACCGAGAGCTGGGATTTCAGCCCAATGGGGATTGTCTGGGATGCTGACGGCACCGCGATTTATGCGCAATACGACATCAGCGGAGAAACGCGGGTCGCGCGGATTGGCCTCAATGGGGCGATCCGCGATGTTGTGCTGGGGCTGACCGGCAGCAGCTTCGATCGGCCCTATACTGGCGGCAACTTTTCGGTCGCAGGCAACGATGCCATTGCCTTTACCGGCGGTGCGCCAGTCTTACCTGCGGAGTTGATACTGGCAGCGGCAGGCAAGACCCGGACGCTCACTGATCTCAATGCCTCATTGAAGGCGGTCAAGACAATGGGCGAAGTGCGCAAGATCACTACAAAGTCGAGCTTTGATGGCCTTCCTATCGAAGGTTGGCTAACGCTGCCGCCGGGCTATGTGGCGGGCACGCGGGTGCCGCTGATCCTTGAAATTCACGGCGGGCCGTTTGCTGCCTATGGCCCGCATTTCGCCACTGACAATCAGCTTTATGCCGCAGCAGGTTACGCCGTCCTCTCGGCCAATCCGCGCGGCTCGACCAGTTATGGCGAGGATTTCGCCAATCGGATCGATAAAGCCTATCCCGGCAATGATTATGATGATCTCATCAGCATCGTCGATGCCGCGATTGCAGAAGGCGTTGCCGACCCTGACGCGTTGTTTGTCACTGGCGGTTCTGGCGGGGGTGTGCTGACCAGCTGGATCGTGGGCAAGACCAACCGATTCAAGGCCGCCGCCACGCAAAAGCCGGTGATCAATTGGACGACTCAGGTGCTCACCGCCGACAATCCCGCTTTCTTCGGGCGCTATTGGCTGGGCGCGCAGCCGTGGGAAGCACCGGACCTATACTGGAAGCAGTCGCCGCTCTCGTTGGTCGGCAACGTCACCACGCCGACGCTGGTGGTGGTTGGTGCCGAGGATTTCCGCACCCCGGTGAGCGAGTCCGAGCAATATTACACCGCGCTGCGCCTGCGCGGCGTGCCGACGGCTCTGGTCAAGGTCCCCGGCGCCAGCCACGGCGGGATTGCCGCTCGCCCATCGCAAAGCGCGGCCAAGGCATCAGCGATCCTCGCATGGTTCGAAAAATACAAGGTGGGGACAGTTAGAGCGGCGGCCCCGCCGCCCTGAACTTTCGCGCCCAGCCGTTCGGCGACCTGCCCCTGATCAGAAACTCTGAAAGCCATGAAGCGGGCATTCGGTTTAGCGCCCTCATCACGGTGATCATGGACAACCGCCGCTTCCTCGATGGCAAATTCGGGTTCAATGCCAACTGATCCCGACAGGTTTCAGTAGGCTCCCCACGGATCATTGTAGTTGCCCGGCGAAGCAAAGGTGAGTGCCGATCCGGTCAGCAGCATCTCCATCGGCCCTTCGTTGGCAGGTGCTCGCCAGCGGTCCCTTTCCTGTACCCAGATAAGAAGCTGCGACAGGGCATCGACCTGATCGTCGTATCGGGCCGAGGGGAACCCAAGGAGTTCACCGGTGAACTCACCAAGCCAGTGCGCGCAAGACGGAAGGAACAGCCGCCCGGACATGATCATCGAGCTGACGTTCATGACGCGGGCAATCTTGTCGCCCTCGGGCCGCCGCGCAATCGCAGAAGGTACACCAACTGGCTCGTCCCCCTCGAGCGACTGGATCAGCGCCGTGCCCGAGGAAGCATCCTCGATCAGCAGTGTAGTCGCATGATGCGTGCGGGCTAGTTCGATTACCTTTGCCTTCAGTGGATTAAACTGCAGGCGCGCCCTGAATACGTCGAGCACGTACACGCGCTTGCCGGCCACCAGCGCTACAAGACAAACAGACCAGTCGTTGAACGGATTGTCTTTCGAGGCGGTATCAAGCGACATCACGATCTGACCTTGTCCAAGATCAAGCGTTGCAGGGTCGTAAACCTGCAGCCAGCTTGCCTCGATCATGTTGCCGTGCGCCGGCACTGGCTACTGCTGGAACTGGGCCGCAAACACGAATGGGTTGTCGGCTTTCTTGCGTAGCAGCTCGGACAGCGGCAGGCGTGCAGGATGCAATGCGCAGCCCTCACGACGTCGGTAGACCCTGCCGCGCGTCAGCGTCACGTCCTCGTCGTGAGTGGCGATCGCCGGCAGACATAGCTCGTGCCAGCCCTCGCGTTTATTCAGCACGCCCACCAGATCGCCTTCGTGGAGCCGCTGCATCACTACAATGATGGAGCCAAACATCTGGTTATTGAGCCTCTGCGACAGGGTCTCGTCAAACCAGCGCACGACCTTGTCGCGTGCGGCCTGAGACATTGCGTCCTGCCCCTTCATCGGATCGTCTACGATGATGAAGTCGGCCCCGAACCCAGTTGTTGCCCCGTCGACCGATGTCGCCATCCGCCGACCGCCAGCGGTCGTGCGTATGTCGGAGACCGCGCTACGTTTGATGACGGTGTTCGGGAACGCCTCGCGATACCAGCGGCACTGCATGATCTTCAGGCAATCACGCGCGTAATCATCCGAGAGATCCTGCCCGTAGCTCACACAAAGGAACGAGAGGGCCGGATTGTGACCCAGCATCCATGCGACCCATGCGATCGAGATGATCCGCGACTTCAGGTGCCTTGGCGGCATGGTGACGAGAAGCCGGCGATTCCCGCGTCCGCGCACGAGGTCGAGCTGGTGGATAATCGCGTCGATATGCCAGTTGTGGCAGTAACCGCCTTCGCCGCCGAGTTCGCCAAACGCGCGCTGCAGGAACAGCCCGAAGTCGAGCCGGGTCGCAGCCGCAAGGGCATCTGATGCATCAATGTCAGCCATCGCAGTTCTCCTGACCAGAGCCCGGCGAAACATCATCTGGGCTATCAGGGGAGGCAATGTCGCCGCCGCGGACGGGGTCACCGAGAAGGGCGGGATCGAGGGCCAGCTCATCGGCGCGCTCGCGCAGGTAAGCTTCGAGGATGGCCTGATCGCTCTGGATGTGGCGGTGACGGTTAAGTTCTGCGGCATCGGCAATCCGGCGCCTTCGCTGGTCGACCATCTCGATGGCCCGGTTGTCGCCTTTGCGGGTCGCATTGTCGATCAGCCGCAGGTCGACGGCATGACTCTTGGTCACCTTTCGCTCTACGCCATTCTCCTTCACCACCATTCTGCGGTTGAGCTCGCGCGCGAACTCGGTGTCGGCGTTCTGCACCCCCTTCGCCCGGCGCCCGCGTTTGCGCCCGTCCCCGACCGCAAACCGGCCAGTTGCCGGCGGACGTCCCTTTCCAACCTTGTAGCTCCCGTCCTCGCGCATGTTGTCTTCGCGGTAAGGCCTGCCATCCTTGCGGCGGCCTCCTGCCGGCGACCGCGGAGCATCTCCGCCCTCGTCCTGCCCGCTCATGACAGGTCCCCCAGGCGCTCGGCAGCCACCTGCGACAGCGGAATCTTTCCATTCAGCAGCGGCTCGCATTTCGACACTTCGCTGACCCGGCGCAGGACCACATCGGCGTACTTCGGGTCGAGCTCGATTCCGAACCCGCGCCGCCCGGTAAGCGCGCATGCAACAAGCGTCGTTCCCGACCCGGCAAAACCGTCGAACACAACATCGCCAGGCTTCGTGACATCGAGGATGGCATCGGCGATCATTTTTCGGTTCTTGATCGTCGGATGATCAGCAAGGTCCTGCAGTCGGCCCTTGCGGAATGCATTTGCACCCGGGTACCTCCACACATTGCTGCGGTTGCGCCGGCCGAGCGCGATGTTGCTGGTGTGCTTGCCCTCGCTGACCTTGAACGCGAGGCACAGCTCATAGGCCGAGCGGTAAAATGCTCCCATCCCCGGGTCCTTGACCCAGACGATCTGGTTCTTGAGTTCGTGGAACACCCCTTGCGCCGCGTCGAGCATAAAGGGCAGTGCTCGCCAGTCGGTCCACACAAACGCAATCGCGCCCGGCAGGCAGTGGGCGGCGATCGTACGGAATGCCGGGCGGAGCAGCGTCATGCCAAACTCAGCCATCGAAGTTTCGCCTGCACCGGCGAGGAAGTCGCCATGTTTGACCCGGCCATTGCCGGAAACGTTGTTAGCGATCTTGCAGCCGTAGGGCGGGTCGGTCTGGACGAGCCGGATCCGGTTCCCGTGCAGCAGCCGTTCGACGAGGGCGATATCCCGGCAGTCGCCTACAGCAAGCCGCTGTTCGTCAATGTGCCAGATGTCTCCGGGCCGGGTGACTGGGACAGCCTGGTCTGCCAGCAGCTCGACGTTGTCTTCTCCGCCTTCGTCATCAACCTCATCGAACGACAGGATTCCGTCGATCTCGAATGTATCGAACCCCGTTAGCTCGACGTCGTAGCCGAGCTCGATCAGGCCTGAGAGCTCCGAACGGAGCAGCTCCTTCGACCACTCGGCATCCTCAGCAAGCCGATTGTCCGCAATGATGTAAGCGCGCCGGTCGGCTTCACTCATGGAGCCTAGGCTGATCACCGGGGCCCTGGTTTCACCATTTGCCTGCGCAGCGATGATCCGGCCGTGGCCGCACAGAAGGTTGTCGGCATCGTCGATGATAAGTGGGTTAGTCCAGCCGAACGCCGTCAAGCTTTGCTGAAGCTTCCGGATTTGCGCCTGCGAGTGCCGCCTTGCATTTTTCGCATACGGGATGAGCTCGCTGATCAGTCGATACTCGACCGCGAGAAGCTTGTTTGGATTTGAAACTGGCATGATTCACCACTCCTGAAAAACAGACTTTCTTGTTTTTCCGTGGTGGGATCTGCCGACCGCATGCGGCTTGCGGAACGGCATATAGCTCAACGCGCACTCCGCGAAAAGCCGATTTCGAACAGAGGGAGGATATGGAATGCCCGTTCACAGAAAAAAAGCCGGAGTTCCCACGAATTCTGGATATGGGAAACAAAGCCACAACACTGCGGAAACGCGCTTGGGATCACTGCGAATTTGGCGGCTCCGAAGCCATTTATGGGGATTTTCCCACTACTTTCCCAGCAAATGGGAAAAACGCGTGTCGAGACAGGTTCGCTACGGACTGCGTCGCGCACCAAATTTGTCAAGTAACGAATTGTTTTAAAAATAAATTGTGATGGGGGGGGATTTTAATCCACCTTTCCATCCCCTCTGAGGCGCGCCATAGGCGGGCTATTGCTCCAGCAACTTGGCCTTCAATGCGGCAAGTTCTTCATCAGCAATAAGGCCGCGCGCTCGAAGGTCAGCATGCGGCTTAACAGACATTTGTCGCGCTACAGACATTAGTGTAGAAATGGCTGGGCTTTGCTAACGTGCCGCGCCTAGTGGATTGACTCCAACGTTTGGAACCCCCGGTTACGTGCGGCGATGATTTCGTCGGGGTCCGCCTTCCAGACGAAGGGCTTTGGAT